>JBBECS010000007.1 GCA_040881685.1 Acidimicrobiia bacterium
GGCTTGAACTTGCCGTTGACGATCTTCAAGAGGGCCATGCAGTCCGCGTCGTCCTCGTGCGCGGTCGTCCAGTCGACCGGAGGCAGGAACCCGTTCGCGGTGTAGTCGGTGATCTCGTTGATCGCGTCGATCACGCTCTCCCGGGTGAAGTCCTCGCCCGCGGCCTTCAATCCGGTCACGAACAGGTCGGCGTTGATCCACCCGACGATCGCGTTCTCGGTGATGTCACCACCCGTCTTCTTCATGTACTTCTTGAAGAGCTTGACGGCCGGCAGCGCGGGCTTCGTCTCCAGCGGCGCGAAGAGTGTCGCCACGTAGAGCCCGTTGAGGAACTCCTGGTTCTCGGCGATCGTCTCGTGCTCGTAGGCGTTGGGGAGCAACATCGCGGCCTCCATGCCCTGGCGCAGCATCTCCTTGCGGAGGTTGATGATGCCGTTGAAGTCGATGCACGCAACGACGTAGTCGACCTCCGCCTCAACCATCTGGGCGACCTGTGCGCTGAAGTCAGGGTTACCGAACCCAAGGCTCTTGTCGACGAACGCGACGTTCGCGGTCTCGAACTTCTCGAAGCTGTTCTCGTTGCCGGTGGCGCAGTCCGTGGACTGCACCACGCCGTAGGCGAGGATGCCGACGTTTTTGGCCTTGATCTCTTGCGGCAGCCAGGTGCCGAGGCCCGCTTGCGCACACGTGAAGCAGATGAACGATCCCGCGGTCCCGAACAGGTTCGGCGGCCCCGGTGTGTTGTTCTCGGATCCGTACTCCGCGTTGATGTTCCATCCGAACGCGGGGATGCCTTCCTCGACGTAGACCTGGGCTCCGGTGAACAGGCTCGTGGCGAGGGGCAGCGCCGCGAACACGTCGTCTTGCGAGACCAGGGCCTGCGCCTGTTCGCGGTTCTTGCCCAGCTGGTCGTCGCGCTTCGAGGCGAGCACGAGCTCGCGGCCGTACACACCATCCTCGGTCGTGTTGATGTACTCGAAGTAGGCCTCGACCCCGTCGAACGCGGGCCCGTACGAGACGCCGGTCGGGTTCAGGGTGTCGGTGAGGACTCCACCGACCCTGATCTCGGTGTCGCTCACCCCCGGCTGGTCGACCGCCGGGAAGCTCACTCCCGCGCCTGCCACCGATGCGGCTCCGGTGGCAAGCAACGCGACCGTCAGCATGAGCGCGGACACACGCCTCACGCGAACACGAGCACCTGACATCCGATCCCCCGTACCACGTCATCGACCGGCCACACCCCGGCGGGGCGCACCGACTCGAGTCTCCTGTCGAAGCGCCATAGGTATAACACTCACGTCGCCCTGCGACTAGGGCGCCCCACCGCGAGTACACAGGGGTTCACGTCGCGTGGTGGTTCTGTGGCACCGCGGTGCAGAGAAAGGCTCGCGGGATTACGGTGATCCGATTCTCAGCTAGGGGGGATGGATGACGCGTTGTGCGCGTGCTGACGCGGCTCCGCACGCCCGCAGCAAGAGCAGGCAGATGCCGTGAGCGAGCTCCTCGGGTACGTCATCCGGGGCTTCCCCTTCGGATGCGTGTTCGGTCTGGTGGCGGTCGGCATCGTGCTCGCGTACAAGACGTCGGGCGTCTTCAACCTCGCCTTCGCTGCTCAGGCGTTCGTGTCGGCAGCGGCGTTCTACACACTTCGCAATGACGAGGAATGGGGCATCCTCCCGGCCTTCCTCGTGTCCGTGGTCGTGCTCGCACCACTGCTCGGGTTCGTGCTCGACCGGTTCTTGTTCCGCCACCTGCGCACCGCGTCGACCCTCGCGAAGCTCGTCACCTCACTCGGTCTCCTCGTCGCGATCCCGGAGATCGTCAAGCTGCTGTGGTTCGGAGCGGACACCAAGTTCTCGCCACCGACGATCTGGCCCTTCGACGTCGGCGAGTTCGCGATCTACCACCCGATCGGCGACCGCTACGGGATCGACGGCGGCCAGGCGATCACCATGATCGTGACCGTGCTCGTCGTGATCGTGCTGACCGCGTTGTTTCGATACTCGGCGATCGGGTTGCAGATGCGCGCGGTCGTCGAGAGCCCGCGCATGACGTCATTGGTCGGCATCAACGCCGACCGCGTGAGCATGGTCGCGTGGATGCTCTCGAGCTTCATCGCCGGCCTCGCCGGAGTGCTGATCGCGCCGTTGTACGCGCAGACGGAAGTGAACAGCTTCACGGGGCTGCTCGTCGCGGCCATCGCCGCGGCGGCGTTCGCCCGGCTCACGAGCATCCCGTTGGCGCTCCTCGGAGGGATCCTCCTCGGGATCCTCCAGGGCATCCTCGCGGGCTATCTCCCGACGAACGCGGGCGAGTTCTGGAACATCGTCTCCACGGGTCTGCGCCCGTCCCTGCCGTTCGTCGTGCTCTTCCTCCTATTGCTGTTCTGGCCCGGCCTGCGGCAGAAGGCGGAGCTGACCGACCCGCTCGCCGGCGTCGATCCGCCGCCGCCCGGGCTGGCCGCGGCCGAGCGGAGCCGCGGCCTCACGATCGGGACGTGGGTCTTCGGCACGATCGTCACGACCGCCGCCATCGTCGTGACGCTCACGGCGCTGGACGTGTTCTGGGTGGGCATCGTCACGAAGGCAGTCATCTTCTCGTTGATCTTTCTCTCGATCACCGTGATCACAGGGATGGGCGGCCAGATCTCGCTGAGCCAGGCGACGTTCGCGGCCGTCGGCTGCTTCACGACCGCGCAGCTCTCGGACAACCTCGGATCCCCGTTGCTCTCGCTACTCGTCGGCATCGTGTTCGCCGCGGTAATCGGCGCGCTGGTCGCCCTCCCCTCGCTCCGGTTGGGTGGCATCTACCTCGCGTTGGCGACCCTCGCGTTCGCGCTCATGTTCGACAGCGTCATCGTGCCGCTCGAGGCGGTCGGTGGCGGAACGCTGCCGCCGCAGGCCCCTCGGCCGGATTTCCTCGACGGGAACGAAACCTTCTTCATCTTCTGCGTTGTGCTGCTCGCCGTGGTCGGGACGATCGTCGCGCTCGTTCGCCGGGGCACCACCGGCAAGTTCCTCGACGCGCTCCGCGGGAGCGAGGCCGCCGCGACCGCGTTGGGCATCAGCGCAGCACGGGCGCGGGTGACTGCCTTCGCCCTCTCGGCGGCGATCGCCGGGCTCGGCGGGGCGCTCCTCACCCTGCACGAGGAGCAAGCCAACTACGGCGTGAACTTCTCCCCGTTCTTGGGCCTGTTCTGGTTGGTCCTCGTGGCGACGCTCGGCTCCCGGACCGTCGAGGGCGCGATCCAGGCCGGTCTCGCGTTCGCGCTCTTCCCCGAACTGCTGGAGGCCCTCGGCGTGCCCGGCGCGTGGCGGTTCGTCCTCTTCGGGCTGGCTGCGTTCACGTACGCCAAGCACCCCGAAGGGCTCGTGGAGCACGGAAAGCGCAGACAGCTTGAATCCATCCAACGCCGGCTCGATCGGCGCAAGCGCGCGAGTGGGAGCGGTGAGGGGGACCCTGTCGCCGGTTCGATGACTGGCGTGACCGAGCAGGTACCGACATGACGCTGCTCGACGCGCGCGGCATCACCAAGCGATTCGCCGGCATCACCGCGCTCGACGATGTCTCGCTCACGGTGGAGCCGGGCGAGGCGGTGGGACTCATCGGACCGAACGGGGCCGGGAAGACGACCTTCTTCAACTGCCTCCTCGGGATGCTCAAGCCAGATGCGGGGACGGTCCACTTCGACGGCACGGACATCACCCGCTACCCGGTGCACAAGCGCGCTCGACGCGGGTTCGGTCGGACGTTCCAACGGATCGAGCTCTTCGCTGGCATGACCGTTCGCGAGCACCTGCTCGTGGCCGAGCGCGCCCGCCTCGGGACCGGCCGACTCTGGAAGGACTGCCTCAACCTGGCCCGGCCCACCGACGAGGAGCTCGAGCGCGCCGAAGCAACGCTAAAGCTGCTCGCGCTCGACAACGTCGCCGACCGGCGGATCGAGGCGCTCAGCCTGGGTCGGGCCCGGCTCGTCGAGCTCGGTCGCGCGCTCATGACCGACCCGAAGCTGCTTTTGCTCGACGAGCCGTCGTCGGGCCTCGACCAGCACGAGACGCAGGATGTCGTGAGGATGCTCCACGAGATCCAGCGCGAGCGCAGCACCGCCATCCTCCTGGTCGAGCACGACATCGGCATGGTCCAGGCGTTCGCGAGCCGCCTCTACGTCCTCGACTTCGGCACGCTCATCGCGGAAGGCCCGACGGGCGAGGTGATGAACGACGACGCCGTGCGGCGCGCCTACCTCGGCGAGCTCTCCACGACCCATGCCGAGCAACCCAAGCCCGCCGTCGTCGCCACGCCCCAACCGGCGGAGTCCAACGCCGCGACGGCCGAGGTCGCCGCGCCCTTGTTGGAGCTCCGAGACGTCGACGCCGCGTACGGCCCGTTCCGCGCGCTCTTCGGCGTGTCGTTCTCGGTTCCCGAGGGAGGCGTCGCGGCTCTCCTCGGCGGGAACGGCGCAGGGAAGACGACGATCGCAAGGGTCGTCACCGGCTTGGTGCCCGTCACCTCCGGCCAGGTGCTCTTCGACGGCACCGACATCGCAGGCATGCCGCCATGGGACATCGCGCCGCGCGGCGTCGTGCACGCACCCGAAGGTCGCTCGGTGTTCAGCTCCCTCACGGTCGAGGAGAACCTCACGCTGGACTTCCGGCGCAACCTCGGTCGCAAAGAGGTCTCGGGCGGACTCGAGCGCGCGTTCGAGCTCTTCCCTCGCCTTGGCGAGCGTCGCAAGCAGCTGGCCGGGACGCTTTCGGGTGGCGAGCAACGAATGCTCGCACTCGCGCGTGTCCTGGTGCGGCCGCCGCGCCTGCTCGTGGTCGACGAGCTGTCACTCGGGCTGGCGCCGATCGTCGTCGACGAGGTCTACGCCACCCTCGAGAAGGTTCGACAGACGGGGACCACGATGCTCATCATCGAGCAGTACGTTGGTCACGCTCTGCGGATCACGGACACGGTGGTGCTGCTCCAGCACGGCGAGGTCGTCTACGACGGATCGGCCGCCGACCTCGGCGACGTGTCCGAACGTCTCCTCGCAGCACAGGACAGCTAGCGACGCGCCTCCTGAAGCTCGTGGTGCGGCCGCCGCTGATGAGTCGGTCTACCTGTAGCCCTTCGGCTTGCCGTCAAGGATCACGGTTTTCGTCTCGAGGAAGGGCAGCAGCCCTTCCTTGCCGCCCTCGCGGCCGATGCCGGACTGCTTGAAGCCACCGAACGCGATGCCGAAATCGGTGCGGAATGCATTGTGCCCGACGGTGCCGGCCCGCAGCTGGCCGGCGACCTCGCGTGCGCGATCGACGTCGGCCGTGAACACTGCGGAATTGAGGCCGTAGATGCTGTCGTTCGCGACCCTGACGGCATCCTGCTCGTCCTCAGCTGGGATGACGCTCAGGACGGGACCAAAGATCTCCTCCTGGGCGATGGTCGAGTGGTTGTCGACGTTGCCGAACACCGTCGGCTCGACGTACCAGCCGCGCTCGAGGTCCTTGGGGCGACCGCCGCCGGTGGCGAGCGTCGCACCCTCGTCGATCCCCTTCGCGATGTAGCCCTGGACGCGGTCACGCTGACGTTCGGCCGCGAGCGGACCCATCTGCGTCGTGGCCTCGAACGGATCGCCGACGTGCACCTTGGAGAAGGTGCCGGCAAGCGCGTCGACGAGCTCGTTGTGACGGGCGCGCGGTACCACGATCCTGGTCAGCGAGGAGCAGACCTGCCCCGAGAGGAAGCATTCGGCTCTCGAGATGGTCTTCGCGACGGTCGCGAGGTCCGCGTCATCCAAGATCACCGCGGCCGATTTGCCACCGAGCTCGAGCGTGCAACGGGCGATGCGCTCGCCGCACAGCGACGCGATGCGTCGACCGGCCGCCGTCGACCCGGTGAACGTGATCTTGTCCACGCCCGGGTTCGTGACGAGTAGCTCGGAGACTTCACGGTCGGCCGTCAGGACGTTGAGCACCCCGGACGGAAGCCCGATCTCCTCGGCGACCTCGGCGTAGACGTAGCCCTCGCCGGGTGCCTCCGGCGAGGACTTCAGGACCACGGTGCACCCCGCGAGGAGCGCGGGCCCGATCTTGTGGGCGATCAGCGTGACGGGGGCGTTCCACGGGATGATCGCGCCGACCACGCCGACCGGTTCGCGGACCAGCAGGCCGAAGTCGCCACCGATCGTCGGCGCGCACTCCTCCTCGAACGGGAACGTGTCGGCCAGCGCGGCGTACGACTCGAGCGCGCCGGAGGCCATCATCCCTGAGTACTGCGCGACCGAGTGCAAGACGCCCGACTCGCGTGGCCAGATCTGACCCAGGTCGTCAGTGCGGGCCTGCATCCCCGCGCCCAAGGCGCGGAGCCAGCCGGCACGCTCGGTGTGCGTCGTTCGCGTCCACGGTCCGTCGTCGAACGCCAGTCGAGCTGCTTCGACCGCGCGCGCCATGTCCGCGGAGCCGGCCTCGGCCACGCTGAAGAACAGCTCTTCGGTCGCGGAGTCGATCACGTCGATCTTGGCGCCGGACGACGGCTCGACCCACTCACCACCGATGAAGAAGCGGTCCATGTGGCGCAGCGGCGGCGGCGACAGCGTGCTGGTGGTCGAGGTCATCGTGGGTCTCCCATCGCGAGGCATCGCAACCGTCGGGGTGCGGCTCTCGGGCAGGTTAGTTACCTTGCGAAATGGGTGGTGAGTCGGCGCGTACGCCGGAATTGGATCGCGATCAAGCGCGTTGCCGGCCGCGTCGTTTGGGCGTCTTCGTTCGCGGTCAGTTCAACCCAAGGGGCTACCAAGAATCGCCATTACAACCCCTTCTGGTCCCCTGAATTCTCCGAGGGGTGGGACGTGCTCGATATGCGCGTAGCGCGTAATGCCCTCCGCCGACGGAGTTCGCACGACGACCGCGATCGAGTTCGGATCTTGAGGATCAAGAGACTTGCCGCACACGAAACAATCGGCAGCCAACTCCAACTGCTCCCTTCTCGACGCACGCATCTGCGCCGCGCGCCTGGGCTCCAGGCTAGACACGAGCACCGTTCTTCCCGTCACCTCTTCCCGTTGACGGATCTGGCGCAAGGTGCATACACTTTTGCCACCCTTGGGGAGGTGCGCTCGCATGATCGAACTCAGTCGTTCGGTGCTCGTCAACGACCCGGCAGAGCCCGGAGCGCCGGTGCTCACGCG
>JBBECS010000008.1 GCA_040881685.1 Acidimicrobiia bacterium
AAATTATCGGACCTACTTGCCCCGCTGAAGGGCCGATGTCCAGACATCTGAGACTCTTGAACCGCACGTCGTCTCCTGTGCCTCGTTGCGGACCTTCGAATAGCCCGAAACGTAGGCCAGGGGCGGCGTGCTACCTACATCCGTGTAGTTCCGGCACCCACAGGTGAGTCACAAGAGCCGGAAAAGAGCGTTGGGGCTGAGTGGCCGAGTCCCTCGACGTGTGGACGCGGCCACAAAGTCTGGCCTACTCGAGCTGATCGACGGTGCGGTCGAGGGCGGCTGGACGGTGCGTGGCGCGTGCCGGCTGCTCGAGCTCGGCGAGGGCAGGGCGTGGCGCTGGCTGGGCCGCCGGGAGCGTGACGAGCTGGCCGACAAGCGCCCGGGCGGCAACCCCTCGCACGGGCTGCTGGACGCCGAGGCCGAGGAGATCGTCGCGCTGTTCCACGAGTGGGGCGAGGTCGACCGTTCGCATCGCAAGCTCGCCTACCGCGGCTCATACTTGAGCCGGGTGTGGGTGTCGCCGTCGACGGTCCGGCGTGTTCTTGCAGGTCAGGGGCTGGTTCTGCGGCCGCCACCACGGCCGGGCCGGTCGCAGCGGCGGCCGTTTCCCGAGTGGGCGGACTACGTCCCGAACTCGATCTGGATCTACGACACGACCCACTTCACGAAGGCCGGGGTGGCGGTGACCGTGGTCGAGGACCTGGTATCGCGCAAGTGGATCGCCGACATCGTCTCGTCGGAGGAGACCTCGACCCAGATCGAGATCGTGTTCACCGACGCGCTCGAGGCCGAGGGGCTCATCGAGCAGGTCACCGCCATCCAGGACGGGCTGGCCCGCATCGATGTCGACGACGACGCCCGGCCGGTGCTGCTCGCCGTGTCCGATAACGGGCCGCAGATGACCTCAGGCTCGACCCGGGAGTTCATGGCGCTGTGCGCGATCGCGCAGCACTTCGGCCGGCCCGGCACCCCGACCGACCAGGCCTGGATCGAGAGCTTCTTCGGCCACCTCAAGGTCGAGTGGCCCCACCTGCTCGCGATCGAGGACCCGGCCGTGCTACGCGCCGAGCTCGCCATCCGACGCGAGCACTACAACGGGGTGAGGCTGCACCAGGGCATCGGGTATGTCACCCCCAACGACGAGCACGAAGGACGCGGCAAAGCGATCCGCCAGGCACGCCGAGCCGGGCTCAAACAGGCACGGCGAGGGTGTGCGCCAGATTTGTAGGTAGCGATGCTGCCTGATCGTGGGTGCCGGGG
>JBBECS010000009.1 GCA_040881685.1 Acidimicrobiia bacterium
ACGCTGCTCGTCGGTGGGACGAGGGCGGGTGCCGTCTGCGTTCGGCTCGGGCTTGACGACGCCCTGCTCTTCGAGGCAGGCCTTCTGCTCATCGGTGAGCTGCGGTCGCTGAGGTCGTCCCTCGGCGGCCGGGGGGTCGCTCTCGTTGCTGTCCTGGGCGAACGCCGCCGGCGCGAGTGCGCCGACGAGCGCGGTACCCATGACCATCGCCACGGCAAATCTGCCGAGGCGGTGGGCCTTTCGGGGAGTCTCCATTGCTGGGGTGTCCTTTCGTCGGGGGCACCCGCACTCTGCAATGGCTACCTGAATGCACGCTGAAGCCCGACCGCGGGCCTCTCAGCGTTCTCTCAGACTCGGGCTTTGGGTGCGCCTCTCACCCGGCTATTCCGGGGTCAGGGACGCACGTCGAGGTTGTAGAGACGCGCGCAGTTGCGCCACAGGATGTCGTCGCGCACCTTCGGTGAGAGATCGGCCGTGTGCTCAGCGACCACGGCTTGCGACTCGGGCCACGTGGCATCGCTGTGTGGATGGTCGTTCGCCCACATGAGTCGTTCGGGGTTCAACAGGTCGGTGATCCGGAACGCAACGAAGTCGTCCTGGAACGTCACGTACACGTTTTCACGGAAGTACTCACTCGGGGGACGAGTGAGATCGGCGGTGAGCCAATTGCGATGACGGTCGAAGGCGTGGTCGGCGCGGTACATCCAATGCGGCACCCAGCCGGCGTCGGCTTCGACGCACACGACGCGCAGATCCGGATGTCGCTCGAACACCCCACCGAAGATGAGCGTGCCGATGATGTCCTGACACCCGCGGATGATGCCGAGGAAGCTGTTCATCTTGGGACCGCGGAATCTCCCGCCGGTCATGTCGTCCGTGCCCGTAGTGAGGATGTGGAACGACAGCGGCAGGTCGAGCTCCACCGCGGTCTCCCACAGCGGATCCCAGCGGCGGTCGTCATAGTCGCCGTCGGCGTGACAGCCGGCGTAGCCAGGGAGCATCGCGCCGCGCAGGCCGAGGCTGACGATGGCGCGCAGGTCGTCGATGCCCTCGTCCACGCTGCGCAGCGCCGTCTGCCCGAGTCCGACGAGGCGGTCGGGCGCGTGGTTCTGGAACTCGGTGATCCAGAGGTTGTACGCGTCGAAGCATGCCTTCTTGTAGTCGACATCGGGATGGTTGCAGAGCAACATGCCGACCGACGGGTACAGCACCTCCGTGGTGACACCGTCGCGATCCTGCTCGACGAGGCGAGCCGCGGGGTCCCAACCGCCGGCGTGGAGCTCGTCCCAGCCGACGTACGTGAACGGGTGGATCGACTCCGCCGGTCGTCCCGCGGCGGCGATCATGCCGTAGGGGATGCGAGTGCGCCCGTTGTCGATGTCGATGACCGCGCCCATGGTCTCATCCGTTGCGGCAACGGGTCGACGAGCAGCGAACGCGGGATCGATGCGCTCATAGCATTCGCCCGGCTCGGTGACGTGCGAGTCGGCCGAGATCGTGAACAACGCCATGGGCACCACGCTATTGCCCGCGGATAGGGTCACGCCGGTGAGCGCGCCGCCCGTCGACAGCGATCGCTACCTTCATCCCGAAATCGAGACGATGGCGCGAGCCGATCTGGAGGCGATCCAGGAGGCGAAGCTCCTCGACCTGCTGCCGTACGCGTACGAACGTTCGGCGCTGATCAACTCGACGTGGACCGAGGCCGGGGTGCACCCCCGCGACATCAAGTCGCTCGACGACTATCGCGAGCGGGCACCGTTCATCAGCAAAGACGCCATCAGGGTCTTTCGAGACGACCGGGGCGACCCGTACGGCGGTTTGCTCTGCTTCGACGAGTCGGAGCTGACCGCGATCACGTCCACGTCGGGCACCACGGGCGACCCCACGCTCGTGCCTGAAGTGTGGGGCGGAGCGCGCGAAGACACAACGCCGGCGCTCGTGCGCGAGTTCTACGAGATCGGCACACGCCCGGGCGACTACTTCACGTGCATCCTCTTCACGTTCCGGGGTGCCTTCTACGCGATGGTCCAGAGCCTCGGCGCGGTCCCGGTGTTCCTCGACCACACGCCGGTTGAGCTCCCGCGCTTTGTGGAGCTGTCGCT
Source organism: Acidimicrobiia bacterium (assembly GCA_040881685.1). NCBI lineage: Bacteria > Bacillati > Actinomycetota > Acidimicrobiia > Acidimicrobiia bacterium. Next base: position 2,106 of record JBBECS010000009.1, read on the forward strand.
GGAGCTGCGTCCCACCTGCCTCTATAACTTCAGCAATGTGTTGATCAGCGAGCTCGCCCGCGTGTGCGACGACATGAAGGTGGATCCGCGCGAGGTGATGTCGAGCTACCACGGGATCGTCCACGGTGGCGAGCCACTGGGCACGCGATCGCGCAAGCTGCTCGAGGAATGGGGAGTCGCGGGCTTCGAGCACACGGCGGTGGGCGACGCGGGGGCCGCCACAGAGTGTCGCGAGCACGACGGTTGCCACTTCTGGGAAGACTCGGTGCTGGCCGAGCACCTGGATCCCGACGGCACCGACACTGTGCCCGACGGCACACGAGGAGAGCTCGTCGTGACCGCGCTCGACAATCGGACGATGCCGCTCGTTCGCTTCCGCTCCGACGACCTGGTCGAGCTCACCCGCGAGCGGTGCGGGTGTGGTCGCACACATGGTCGGATCAGAACCGCGGGTCGCAAGGGCGACGAGGTCATCGTCGACGGCCGCTCGGTGTTGCCCATGGACGTGTGGGAAGCGGTCGAGCGCTTCGACGAGACCGCGATGGGCTTGTTCCAGATCATCCGGACCGCGCCGCAGATGGACACGCTGCGCCTGCGCGTTGGTCACGACGGTTCGACGAAGCAGCCCGCCGAGCTGGGTGACCGGCTGATCGGCGCCGTGAGCGAGCTGACCGGCGTGACTCCACAGATCGAGCTCGTACCCAACGACGAGCTCCTGCGGCTCGGACCTCCCCACAAGATCCCGCGCGTGGCCAAGCGATGACCACCGAAGCGAAACCGTTGCCAGCGCCGCTCTGGGGCGTCGGCTCGTTCCGCGTTGGCGACCAGATGCCGGCGTACGCGGTGTCGCAAGACGACCACGGTCGCGACATCTCGACCGCCATGAAGGCGGTGGCGTCACTCGGGCTGCAAAAGAAGAAGCGTGCGCTCGTGCTCTCGATGCTCTCCGAGGCGGCCCAGTACTGGCCGGTGCAGATCGCGCTGCTGGTCAGCAAGGCGCAGTTCTCGCTCGCCGACGCCAGCCGTTTCGATGCCTTCCGCACCGCGATGTTCCTTCGTGCGATGCAGTACGACGTGGTGCTCGGCATCAACACCGACGTGCTCGACGGGCTCGACGACCTCGGCCATGCGTACGCCGACATCTTCGCCAAGGTTCCGGTGCTCTCTGCACGAGCAGGCGCGTACGAACGCCTGCGCGACGCCGGACTCTCACCTCGTTGGTGGCTGCATGTCGGCCCCACGGTCGCGGTGGAATGCGATCAGCTCCAGGGGGCACACGTCGACGGTGACGAGTGGGAGCTCGACTCGGAACGCGGCGAGGTGCTGATCAGTGCCCGGAAGCCGCGCGCCGCGACGATCGACCGGCTCCACACCGCCGTACAGGGCGAGATCGTCACCGAGGTCTGCGCGTGCGGTCGCTCCGACCCGCGTGTGATTCCGCAATGAAGCCAGAGGCGAGCGTCCGCGGCGCAGGTACCCTGCGACGTAGCGAGCCGTGGCCCGAGCGGCCCCGCGCGTAGCGCAAAGAGCGGGACATTGGACCGGCTGCACTCGCTGACGCTCGGCGATCTGCTTCGAGAGAACCGGCGTCGATTCCCGCAGCGGACGGCCGTCGTCTGCGGCGGTGAGCGCTGGACCTATCCCGAGCTCGACGAGCGGGTGAACCGGCTCGCCAACGCCTTGCTCGGTGTCGGCTTCCAACCCGGTGACCGCGTGCTCTGGCTTGGCCAGAACTGCCATCGCTTGTTCGAGTGCCTGTTCGCGGTCGCGAAGCTCGGCGGCATCGTGGTGCCGGCGAACTGGCGTCAGACCGCACCCGAGCTCGCCTTCCAGATCGAGGACGTGGACGCGCGCGTCGTGATGTGGCAAGACGAGGAGATCGGCGACGCCGTTCGCGAGGCGCGCGGGTCGATCACCTCGCCAGCCCTCTGGCTCCAACACGACGCCCATGGCGACGGCACCTTCGAGTCGTTCCTCGGTTCCGGCGCGACGACGGACCCTGATGTGGACGTCGATCCGATGTCTGCCGTGCTCACCATCTATACCGCCGCGTTTGGTGGCCGCCCGAACGGCGCACTGCTGAGCCATCTCGGGTTCATCATCGAGAATATGCAGGTAGCGCTCTTGCAGCGGCTCGACAGCGACGCGATCTACCTCAACTCCGGGCCGTTGTTCCATGTGGGCAGCTTCATGACCACCATGGCCACGTTCCAGCAAGGCGGCACGAACGTGTTCATGCCCCGCTTCGATGCGGAGGGCTTCTGTCGACTCGTCGACGCCGAGCGATGCACCACGGGTTACGTGGTGGGGAACATCATGGACCGCATCGTCGAGTTGAATCGCGACGGCCGTTACGACCTGACGAGCCTGCGTCTGCCCGGCACTCCCGAGTGGAACAAGATGGTCAGCGCGGAGACGACGCCGTGGAGCCGGAATGCCGGGGGATACGGCCAGACCGAGGTGAACGGCCTCGTCACGTTCCGCGGCATCGGTGGCGAGCACGAGGGGACGCACGGTCGCACGCTCCCCGTCGCGCAGCTCCGCATCGTCGACGAGGACGACCAGGAGCTCCCCCCAGGCGAAGTGGGTGAGATCGTCGTGCGGGGTCCGACCGCGATGGTCGGCTACCTACACCGCCCCGAGGTCAACGCGCACCGCCAACGCGGAGGTTGGCACCACACCTTTGACCTCGGTCGCCGTGAGGCCGACGGCTCGCTCACGTTCATCGGACCCATGACCACGATGATCAAGTCGGGGGTCGAGAACATCTATCCCGCCGAGGTCGAGGCAGCGATCACGCAGCACGCAGCTGTGGCCGAGGTGTGTGTGATCGGTGTGCCCGATCCGGTTTGGGATCAGAGCGTGAAGGCGGTTGTGGTGTGCGTCGCCGACCGGCAAGTCACGGAGGACGAGATCATCGTCCACTGCAAGCGCAACATCGCGTCGTACAAGAAGCCGAAGCTGGTCGAGTTCACGGACGCGTTGCCGAAGGATGCAAACGGCATGGTCGACCGTGACGCGGTCGACGAAGCGTTCGGCGGCGGCGGGTACCCAGGACCGAAACGCACACGCGGCTAGCTGGCACTCCGTGAATCCGCGGCTGGGCGTGTATCTTTGCCCGGCGTGACACCCCCGCTCTCTCTCGTCGTTGTCGCGTACAACATCGAACGCGAGCTCCCGCGCACGCTGCAATCGCTCTCCGTCGGGTACCAGCGCGGGGTGAACGCGTCCGACTACGAGGTCGTCGTCGTCGACAACGGTTCACCTACACCCGTCGATCCGTCGGTGTTCGATGGGCTCGACGGTCAGTTTCGCTTGGTGCGCATCGACGACGCGTCGCCGTCGCCAGCACCGGCCGTCAACCGCGGGTTGCGGGAGGCGCGCGGCGACGCCATCGGCGTGCTGGTCGACGGGGCGCGTCTGGTGACACCAGGCTTCGTGCACTACGCGCTCGTCGGCAGTCGAGTTCACCCGAGGTCAGCGGTCGTGTCGCTCGGTTGGTACCTCGGCTTCGACTTCCAGCGCTACGCGCTCGACGCGGGCTGGACCAAGGCCGACGAAGATGCGCTCCTCGAGTCGATCGACTGGCCGGCCGACGGCTACCGGCTGTTCGAGATCAGCTCCCTCGACGAGTCTTCCGTCGAGGGTTGGTTCCTCGGCGTCTTCGAGAGCAATGGCTTGTTCCTGCCGGCGAGTGTGTGGACCGAGCTCGGTGGCTTCGACGAGCGCTTCGCGTCACCGGGCGGCGGATTAGTGAACCACGACACACTTCAGCGCGCCGCTGACCGAGACGACCTGGGCTGGGTCATCCTCCTCGGAGAGGGCACGTTCCATCAGATCCACGGCGGCATCGCGACAAACGTCTCGGCTGGAGCGATCGACGAGAAGATGCAGCGTTGGCGGGCCGAGTACGAGGCGATCAGTGGGCGCACGCTCTACGAGCACCCACCGCTGCCCGACCCAATCTACTTGGGGCCGCTCCCAGAGGTGCTGTGGCCGCGGTTCGGATACTCCGTGAGCACGATGTTGCACGCGACGAAACGGCTCCCACCGCCGGTGATCCCGCCAGTGCCGCTTCCCGATCCCGAAACCGATTCGAACGAGTTCGCCGCGCAATGGTCGGCGCGCGCCGGCGCGGCGGCTCGTCAAGGACGCGCGACCGAAGCGCAGCACTTCGCCCGCTTGGCTCGAGCCGCTGATCCGTCGGCTCGCGACGTAACCCCACTTTTGTCGTGCATCGCGACGCACCGTCCGCTCGAGCAACTCTCGCGTCCGGAGCGGGCGCAGTTCTTTCTCGATAATGGGCTCGCGTGTGAAGGGGCCGGTGCCGTCGCGGATGCTGAAGCGCATTTCCGCGAGGCGTTGACAAACGAGCCGCGCCTCGCGGCCGCATACGAAGGGCTGAGTCGGCTCCGAATGCCGGGGCCGGGCTATTACGACCGGATTTCGCGCATACACGAGCAGTTGAACCCCGCCTCGTACCTCGAGATCGGCGTGTTCACCGGTGAGTCGCTTGCGCTCGCTCGCCCACCGACGGTTGCCATCGGGGTCGACCCCGATCCACAGATCCGTGAGCTGATCTCCGTCGAGCTCCACCTCTATCGGGAGACATCGACCCAGTTCTTCCAGCGCGACCTGCGGTCAGTGTTCGGAGGCGGCGCGCCCTCCCTTGTGTTCATCGACGGTTTGCACGAGTTCCCTGCGGTGCTCGAGGACTTTGCCAACGTCGAAGCGGTCTCCGACCCGGGCACGATCGTGCTTTTACACGACATGATCCCGTTCGACGAGACCACACAACAAGCCGAGCGGGTGCACGAGTTCTACACCGGCGACGTGTGGAAGCTCCTGCACTGCTTGGCCGATGTGCGTCCCGATTTGTCGTGGTTCACGATCCGAACGCCGCCGAGCGGGCTCACGGTGGTCGGTGGTCTCGACTCGACGTCGACCGTGCTGCGGGACGAGTACGAGAAGTTGGTGGAGCGCTTCGCGAGCCTCACGTTCGACGACGCGCTGAACGTACCGGGTCCGGTGCTCGAGAACGAGTGGTCCGTGGCTGCCGACAACCTCCGTCGCCTGCGAGAGGCCAATGCACCCGTCGATTCCGCTCACGCGGTCGGCCCGGCGGGTTCCATGGTGGAGGCTCGTGACGCCGAGCAACTGGCGCGACGGATCCGGGACCTCGAGACGGTCGACGCCGCTCGCCGCAAGGAGCTTGCCGCCCTCAAGCGGGCTCGTCGTGAAGCTTCCCTCGGAGTCGTGCTTGACCCAGAGTCTGCGCAAGCCCAGCTCGAGCTGATGCGGAACACGAAGCTCTTCCGGTGGACACGTCCGCTCCGCGCGTTGTACTCGCGACTTCGCGGTCGCGGTCGCGGCAGCGAATGACGGCGAACCTGCGACGGAACGCACCGGCCGACGACGCATCGCGCCTTCGGGATCTCTACCTCACGATCCTCAAGCGAGCAGTCATGCACACGCTCTACACGCCGCTCGACTCACGGTCGATCAATGACTATCTCGATCCCGAAGATGTTCGGCAGTCGGTACTCGGCCAGATCGCGCGCGGTGAGCTCGACCTCAACGATCAGGAAAGTCTTCGCCGCCAGCGGGAGATGGGCCGTGACTGGCCGCAGTTCGGTCAGACCATGGTCGGACTCGACCGGCTCGACAACATCCAACAGTGCTACGAGCGCATTCTCGATGACGGCATTGCTGGCGATCTCATCGAGGCTGGCGTGTGGCGCGGCGGTGTCGCGATCTTCATGCGCGGCTTGCTCGAGGCCTACGGCGATCGCGATCGCGTCGTCTACGCAGCGGACTCGTTTCAAGGACTCCCGTCACCGAACGCCGACGAGTATCCAGCTGACGAAGGAGACCGCTTCCACACGTTGGACGCCCTCGCAGTCTCGCGCGACGAAGTAGCGAACAACTTCTCGCTGTATGGCTTGCTCGACGAGCGGGTGCAGTTCCTCGAAGGCTGGTTCAAGGACACGCTCCCGACCGTGCACGATCGAACCTGGTCCATCATCCGTCTCGACGGCGACATGTACGAGTCGACGATGGACGTCTTGACACATCTCTATCCGCAACTCTCGGTTGGTGGGTTCCTCATCGTCGACGACTTCGCGCTGGCGCCCTGCAAGCAGGCGATTGAGGACTTTCGTGCCGCGCACGGCATCGCCGAGCCGATCGAAGAGGTCGACTGGACCGGCGTGTTCTGGCGCCGGACGCGGTGACGCCCTAAGACTCACGCTCCTCGCGCACGTAGTCCCAGAGGCCATAGAAGTCCTTCCGGGTGTAGGCGACGCTCGTCGGGTCGGTGGACCAGTCGAACGGTCCAAGGTAGTGCTGACCCACGCCCACGCCGGTGCCCGCGCCCATGAGGCCGGGTGGCGGCGCGTCGAAGTACTGCTTCCAGAACCGCTCCGAGAAGAAGAGCGCGCAGTAGTCGAGGTACATGAACTCGTCGACGAACACGTAGCCCTGTTCGGTGAGGCGCGGCCAGAGATTCACGATGCAGTCGTGGAGGCTCGCCTGAAAGTCGACGTCCAGGAAGCACAACACGACGGGTTCGGTATGCGAGGGAAGCGTCTCGTTGAACCATCCCTTACGGAACTGGCATCGCCCGATGACCCCATGACGTCGCACGTTCTCCTGGACACGTTCGAGATCGCCGCGGAACATGCTTCGACTCTCGGGTTTGGCATGGTGGTCACCGGGCTCGGCGACAGGAAGACCCTCGAACGAGTCGTACACGATCAGGTCGCGTCCGACGATGTCGCAGATCAGCGACAGGTTGACCGTCGAGCCGCCGAGCCAACAGCCGCACTCAACGACGACACCGGCCGTCTCGGGCGGGATCTCGAGAAGCTTCGCGGCCATCGCGAGGTGCGCCTTGTACGAGGTGCCCGTCCTCACCTTTCTGGTGTTGCGGTACATGCGGTAGGCGAGCTTGAACTTCCTCCGCCAGTTCATCTGATAGCTGGGATGGATCCGGTGCTTGTCGAAGCCCCAGCGGGCGATGAGAAAGAGGGAGAGCACGTTGTAGACACCTCGGGCTGAACGAGTGGGGATCGCCAGCGAGCCCCACTCATGTTCAACCCAACCGTCCTGGCGATCGTCGATTGGCTCGGATTTCACGCGCGGGCCTTTCAGTATGCGATCGGTAGCGCCGTTGATGGGTACGCCGATGGCGCAGCGAACCACGCTTCGATCGCGTATCGCGCCCGGGTCATACCGGGATCGACGGCAGTCCGGTGCAAGAGCATGTGATCGAAGAGCAATGCGTCGCCGGGTGCGAACATCGGACGCATCGCGCCACCAAGCTCTCGCACCGTGCCTTCTCCGACGCTCCAGTCGAACGTGGCACCGTTGGTCCCGACCTCGACGATCGAGTCGAGTCGTCGGCCGACGATGTCGAGACCGGGAGCATCCAGTCCGCAGTGCGAGAGCGCGAGCCACACATTGATGCTGTGGATGTGTGCGCCGAGGAACGCGCCGTCCTGGTGCCAGTCCGGGGTGCCCGTAGGTTCGACCCGGCGCAATGTCCACTTGCTCGCGAGGAGCAGCGGCGCTTCGCCCAGATACGACGTCACGAGGTCGCGGACGCCGATCTCGTCGAACGCCTCGATCACGTCGAAGATCGTTCGCGGCGAGTCGACGGCCAGGATGCCTTGGCCTTCGTGGATCCACTCGCGTGGGACCTCTTCGCCGGCCCGAGGCTCGAAAGGTACGAACCATGGGGCCGTGTCGGACGCCGGCGCACCCTTCACGTACGCGTCGTACCCTGCGTAGGCGCGGTCAATGTCGGTGACGAACTGGTCGACCCGTGGTTGTTCGATGAGCCCTCGAACGAGGAGGCATCCGTGGTGCAGGATCCCGCTCCGCAGCACCTTCGTCGTGAGCTGGTCACGCGTGACCTCCGGAATCCCACGAACATGGCGGAATCGGTCTCGGGTCTTGGATGGCCAACGTCCACCCCGGTGAGGGGGACCCTCGGGGATCGGTGCATCCCGTCGCAGCGCCACGAGGCGGGCCTCGACGTCAGGGTTACGCCGACGCCGGTTCTCGCTCGTCAACGCATTGATTGCTTCGCGGAAGCGCCCGGCAGCCACGAGCTCGTCGATAGTGATGCTGTTCACGCTCGACGCCACCGGGCGCAGGATATCGCAGGACGAATCCGGCTCAGTAGGCGATCGCGAGCTGATCAGCCGGATACGACGACGGCGCGGCGAACCAGGCTTCGATCGCGTAGCGATCTTGCGTCATGCCCGGGTGCACACCGGTGCGGTGCAGGAGCAGGTGGTCGAAGAGCAGCGCGTCGCCGGGCTCGAAGATGGGCTGGACGATGCCCTCTGGGGCGAGCTGGCTGACCGTCGATGCACCGACACTCCAATCGAACCCGGCGCCACTCGTGCCAGGGTCGATGATCCCGTCGAGCCGCCGCCCGACGAGGTCAAGGCCGGGCGCGTCCACTCCGCAGTGTGAGAGTGAGACCCAGACGTCCACACTCCGGATCCCGGCGCCCATGAACGCACCGTCCTGGTGCCAGTCCGGGTTGCCGCGTGGCTCGACGCGACGGAGGGTCGTCTTCATCGCGAGCAGCAGCGGTTGTTCCCCGAGGTAGTCGGTCAGCAGGCTGCGCATCCCGATCTCCTCGAACGTCTCTACGACGTCGAAGAACGCCCGTGGTGAGTCGGCCGCCAACACGCCGTCACCGCCACGAATCCACTCTCTGTGGATCTCGTGGTCCGGCCCGGGGTCGAAGCGCACGAACCACGGTGCAGTCTGTGACACCGGCGCTCCGTTCGCGTGGGCGTCGTATGCCGCGAACGCTCGGTCGATGTCGTCGACCAGCTGGTGGACCCGCTCAGGGCCGATGAGCCCGCGGACCAGGAGGCAGCCGTGGTGGAGGATCCCGCTGAGCAGCAACTCGGAGGTGAGCTGGTCGCGGGTCACCTCGGGGATGTTCGCCTCGTTGCTGAAGCGATCCGGCACGTGTGGAGGCCACGACGCGGCAGCGGCCGCCGTCGCGCCTCCCAAACCATCACGACGAAGCTCCAGCAGGCGCGCCTCGATCTCGGGATGGGGTCGCACTCTGTTCGCGTTGGTCAGGAGATCGATGGCCTCGGCGAATCGACCCTCGACGACGAGCGCCTCGGCGTGCCGACGGACTCGTGCGTGGCGGCGATGGATCAGCAAGTTACGAGTTCCAGTCAGTAGGCGATCGCGATCTGGTCGTCCGGGTAGTTGGATGGGGAAGCGAACCATGCTTCGATCGCGTATCGGTCGCGTGTCATCTCTGGACGCAACGCGGTGCGATGCAAGAGCATGTGGTCGAACATCAGCGCGTCGCCCGGCGCAAAGACCGGGCTTGCCACCTCTCCGCGCGCGACCTCTTCGGCAACGCTGTCTGCGACGCACCAGTCGAAGCGCGCATCCTCAGTGCCGACGGCGACGATCTGGTCGAGTCGACGGGACACCAAGTCGAGGCCGGGTGCGTCGACGCCGCAGTGTGACAACGAGAGCCAGATATCAACGCTGCGGATATCGCGCCCCATGAATGCGCCATCCTGGTGCCAGACCGGGTAGCTCTCCTCTTCGCGCGCACGCCGCAGCGTCCACTTCTGGGCGAGCATCACCGGTGGCTCTCCCAAAAAGCCGTTCACGAGGTCCCCGATACCGATCTCCTCGAACGCCTCGATCACGTCGAACAACACGGGCGGTGAGTCGACGGCGAGCACGCCACCGCCCGCGCGTCCCCATTGCCGGGGGATGATGTGTCCAGGCCCGGGGTCGAAGGGCACGAACCACGGCGTCACCTCGGCGAGCGGTGTGCCCTGCGCGTGGGCATCATGAGCCGCGATCGCATGCTCGATGTTGTCGATCAGGCCTTCGACGCGCGGTTGACTGGCAAGACCGCGGACGAGGATGCATCCGTGCCGGAAGATCCCACTGCGGAGCGCATCGGGCGTGAGCTCCCCTGGCGTGATCTCGGGCGGATTGGCGGCGCCCCGGAAGCGGTCCTTGGTCTTGGGAGGCCATCTCCGCGGGCCGCTCGACGGGCCGAGGTGCGCGACAGCCGCAAGCCGGAGCTCGACCAGGCGCACTTCGATTCCCGGGTCGCGGCGCGCGCGGTTGGCGATGGTCAGAGCCTCGATGGCCTCGAGCAGCCGGCCTGACTCGACAAGCTCGTCCGCCAACGTTCGGGGATCACGCGCAGTCACGGTGTAGCTTCGTCCCGATCGGCGCCGGCACGCGCCGGCCGACACACGATACCGAGCATCTCCTTCGGCGCGGGGATGCCGAAGCGGCGGGGCAGGGCGCCATCAGCCATGAGGTCTTGGAGGAGCGCGACGTTGATCTGTGGTGCAAGGTCGGGGCTCGGCATGGCGTTCCCGGCCACGCGGCGTCCGCTGCCGCAACCGTCGTCCAGCACGGTCACCACCTGTTGTACGGAAGCCTTCACCTGGGCGGCCCAGTCCTCGCTGAACTGTCGGACCGGGTTGAACTGCCCGAGGTTCAACACGAAGACGCCGACCAACCCGGCCACCGCCGCGGCGCCAGCGACTCGGTTCAGCTGCTCCCGGGGTGAACGCAACGAGGCGACGATCGCCGGCGCGAAGGCCAGCAGCAGGAACATCGCGATCCATTGCACGTACCTGGATCCGGGAAGCTGTGACGGAGCGATGAGGAACGAACGTCCTCTTGCGAGCGCGGCGGTGCCGAACGCGGCCGCGGCGAGCCCGGCGCCGAGTCCGATGATGGTGCGCCGGTCGAGACGGTGTCGTAGCGCGCCGAACAGCACACAACCCGTGGCGGTGGCAAGGGCGATGGCTCCTACCCATGTGCGATCAAGTGGGATCGTCGGATTCGCCGGCGTGAGCTCGACGACTGAGCGCGTCTCACCGCCCCCGATGAGTCCGCCCGCCGAGACGAGGAACAACCTCGTCGCGAACTTGAACATCGTGTCGAACGATGCCGACACCTGAACTCCCTGGTCACCGAACATCAGCCACCCAAGGCCGACCAGCGCTGGAGCCCAGAGGCTGGCAACCACGAAACGCATCGGCCAGAGGAAGGCGAGGAGAACGGTCACGAACACGCCGCCGATGATCGCGACTCCGCTGTCCGCCGCAATCGCGAGTACCAATAGGGCCGCGATCAACGTCGCGGACTTCGGTGTCCTTTGATCACCCAGTACCACATACGCCGCGAAGAAACACGCGGCGAGGCAGAAGTTGATCCCGAGCTGGAACTCCCACACCACATTTTGTCCACCGGGTCCGAAGTACGTGACGACGAGTGCCGCGAGAAGCGCGAGCAATGTGGGTACGCCCAAACGGCGCAGCACCAGGGCAATTCCGATCTGCATCGCCGCAACGCTGGCCATGAATGCAACCCAGATGAGCTGGTGCCCCTCCAGCCCGAACCACGCACGTTGCAGCCGGTACAAGATGTACGACGGCACCTCGAGGTGCCCTTGATGACCGGAGAACATCTCGGTCCACGAACCGAGCGACTTGTCGATCATCGTCCACTCGTCGTAGTAGTACCAATGGTCCTGGTACCACGTCGCGATCCAGAGCATCCCCGCGAGCGGGAACGCGACCCACACCGCGATTCGCATGGCATCGGCGCGAGACGTCGAGCGCAGCCGAGCGACGAACCCTCCGATCACTGGCGCCGTCGACTCAGATCAAGCCGTTGTCGATCGCGTCGACAACCCAGGGCACGACCTCGTCAAGCATCTCGTCGAGCGTCGTCGTTGCCTCGAAGCCGAGCACGCGACGTGCCTTCTCGACCGAAGGGACCCGCTTCTGCACGTCGTACTCGAACGCCCTTCCCGTGACGTACCGAAAGGGGGCGTCGGGACCGCGGAGTCGATGCCAGATGCTCTCCGCGAGCTCCAGCACCGTCGTCGACTGCGCTGTCGAGAGGTTGAAGTCGTCGTTGAGCGCGTCGGGGTGTTCCATCGCGGTGACGGTGCCCTTGGCCAGGTCACCGCCGTAGGTGTAATGACGGATCTGGTTGCCCTCGCCGAGGATGTGGAGCGGGTCCTGGCCCTTGACGATCTTCTGGATGAGGTCCGGCACGACGTGGCTCATGGCGAGCTTGATGTTGCCGCTCAGCACCTCGACGTCGGATCGGGCCCGGATCTCGCCGATGCCCACGCAGTTGAACGGCCGGCAGATCGTGTACGGCAGCTCGTACTGGGTATGGGCAGCTCGCGCGTAGTACTCGACCGCGAGCTTCTGGAAGCCGTACGAGGAGATCGGCGGCGGGATCTCGCGCTCTTGGCCCTCGTACGACGGCCACGAGTCGGCCGACTCGAAGACCATCGACGAGCTCATGTACGTGACCTTGCGAAGGCGTCCTTCCCGATGCGCGACGATCGCGGCGTCGCACGACGAGGCCATGATCCGCTCGTTGGTCGCCAGGAGGTCGTACCCGAACGTGTGAAAGTAGGAGATGCCACCGATGAGCGCGGCCCCGGCGATGAAGTGGTCGCAGTTGCGCAACGTCTCGGTCATCAGCTCGACATCGCGGGCGTCGCCCTCGATCAGCTGGTAGTCGGGATGATCGTCGTAGGACTTCGCGATCTTCCCGTACTTGGAGTGGTTGTCGATGCCGATGACCTGGTAGCCGCGCGCCAGCAGCTCCTCGACGACGTATCCGCCGATGAAGCCGGCTGCACCGGTCACGAGGACCCTCTGGTCGCCGGTCAACGTGCTTCTCCCGTGGCCCTTCGCAGCTGACCGATCGACAGCTTCCGCCCGAACGCGAAGCGGTACCACCGCAAGTAGCGCGGGAGCCATCGCAGCACCTTGAAGTTCGACGTGCCCTTCGCGCGCTCGAGCCAGATCGTGGGGATCTCCGCGGTTCGGAGCCGGAGTCGCCGTGCCTTGGCCACCAGCTCGATCCCGATCTCGAAACCGGTCTCCGACTGGATGCCCACATCGCGTACGAAGTTGGTGGAGTACGCCTTGAACGAGTTCGTCGCGTCGCGCGTGCCGACTCGCGCGAGCCAGTACAGCGTCAGCCCCGCGAAGTTCGACAGGAAGGTCTTGAACGGTGATCCGCCGATCTGCTGGCCACCACTCATGTAGCGAGAAGCCGCGGCGATGACGACACCTCGCTCCACGAGCTTGCACAGTTCGTCGATCTGCTCGGCGTCGTCACTGCCGTCGGCCATCGTCACGACGGCGACTGGCGCGCGCGTCTGGTCTATGCCGCACCGGATGGCGCGCGCCGGCCCAGCCCCGAGCGTGTTCATGACCGGGATGACGCGGGAGTCAGCAGCCGAGTACTTCTCGAGGAACGGGAGTGTGGTGTCGGCATCGTCGTCGTACACGACCAGGATCTCGAACGGCAGCTCGACCCCCTCGACGATGCGGTCGAGGCACCAGATGATGGTCTCGCCTTCGTTCTTGACCGGGATCACCACCGAGACCCGCGGTGTTTCAAGCTCGTTCATACCTGGACGCCGCGGTCTCGCAGGTTCCAGATGTCCACAATCGGGACCTCGGTCTCGATGTCACGGTACGCGCGGTGCGGTGCGCCGATGATGAGGAGATCGGCCTCGCGCAGCACTTCGTCGAGGGGCACGAGCGATGGATCGATGGTCACGTAGGGATCGGTGGTCAGCACGCGTTCGGCCTTGAACCCCAAGATGCGCTTCAGCTTGTAGCTGAGGCTCGACCGAATGTCGTCGGACTCGGCCTTGAACGACATCCCGAGGATGCCGACGGTCATGCTCGCGAGGTCGTACCTGCGCTCGAGCCGGGCCACCACGTAGAGAGGGAGGCCTTCATTGGTGTTGACGCTGGCCTGACCGAGCTGGAAGTTGTTGTTGTTGAACGCCGCGAGCTGCATCGTGTCCTTGAACAGGCAGGGTCCGGCGGCAAATCCGGCGCGTGGCAGGTCTGCGGCCCGGGGGTAGTTGTAGGTGAGGGCCGAGCGGATGCGCTCGTAGTCGAGGCCGAAGTCGTTGGCCATCATGTAGAGCTGGTTGGCGGTGGCGAATTTGATGTACCGCCAGGTGTTCGTGAACAGCTTGGCAAGCTCCGCTTCCTCCGGCTCCAGGTACACCATGTCGTCGGTCAGCACGCGCAGCAGCTTCGTGGCGCGCTCGGAGGCCCGTTCCGTGCGAGCCGCGATGATCTGGGGTAGCTCACAGAGCTCGGTCATCGCCTCACCCTCGGCAATGCGCTCCGGACAGAAGGCGACGTCGACGTCGACCCCGAGGCGTGCGACGAGGTTCTCCACCATCGCGGTGACACCGGGGTACACGGTGCTCCGAAGTACGAGAAGCTGGCCGTCGACCAGGCTCTCGGCGATCTCCGCGATCGCCACCTGCATCGCCTTGAGATCGGGGTTGAGGTGCTCGTCGATCGGGGTGCCGATCACGACCACGACATGCTCCGCGTGGGCAACGAGTGCCGGGTCGGTCGTCGCCCGCAGACGGCCCGCCTCGAGCACGCGTGCGAGCACCTTGACCGCGCCGCGCTCCTCGAAGGGCAGGATCCCGGCGTTGACCTTGTCGACCGCGATCGCGTTGACGTCGAAGAGTGTGACGTCGAGCCCGCGATCTGCGCTTACGAGCGCGAACGGAAGCCCCACGTGACCACAGCCGCCCACCACCGCGACGTCGACCGAGAAGCGCGAACTGCTCATTCCGCCCGCGACTGGTAGTGGACAGAGACCCTTGCCATGGGGCACAAGCGTACGCCGCCGCCGCCGTCCGGCGCCGAAGAGCGGCACCGCCGTAGCATCCAGACGGTGAGTGGGCCCGATACGTCGAGCGACGTTCCCGGCATCGACTACCAACGCCTGTACGCGTATCGGTTCCGGCACGTCGACCAGGGGTCCCGACAGGCCGTGTGGAACGAGCTCGCGCCCACGATCCACCGATGGCTCGGTTCACCGCAGCGAGTGCTCGATCCGGCCGCGGGTCGGGGCGAGTTCATCAACGCAGTCGCGGCGCGCGAGCGTTGGGTCGTCGACAACATCGAGTACGACGAGACGGTACGGGACCCCGGTGTGAAGGTGGTCATCGGCGACGCACGGTTCGTGGATCTGCCCGAGGCGCACTTCGACGGTGTGTTCGTGTCGAACCTGCTCGAGCACCTGCCGACGCAGGACGACGTGGCTCGGTTCCTCCGCCGCATGCGCGGCTGCTTGACGCCGTCGGGTCGCATCGCCGTGATGGGGCCGAACTTCCGTTACTGCTCGCGGGACTACTTCGACTGCGCCGACCACACCCTGGCTCTCACGCACGGTGCCGTCGAAGAGCACCTGTACAGCGCAGGCTTCGAGATCACACGAACGATCCCGCGCTTCATCCCGTACTCGTTCAGGAGCCGCATGCCCCAGTCGCGGCTGCTCGTGCGCGCGTACCTTCGCATGCCGGTCGCCTGGCGACTGCTGGGCAAGCAGTTCCTGGTCCTCGCGGAGAACCCGGCCGCGTAGCTGTTCGGGTGTCGCGCTACGACGCGGGCTTGCCGTTCGAGCTCGCCAACAGCTCGACGATCTGCGATGCCATGGCGGCCGCGACCCGGCGTGCCCCGCCGGCATGGGTGATGGCGCAGTGTGTGCCGTCCCACGCCGGGTCGTCGCAGAAGTGGAAGCCATCGACGTAGCGGACGCCGATGGTGCCGTCGGCAGTGCACCCGGGCTCGCCGCCGGACAGGCAGGGCATCCGCCACTGGTACGCGCCGTTGGCGTCGCGAATGAAGATCCCGGGATCCAGCACGGTGATGTGGTCGGGATCCTCGGCGGCCCAGAGCTGGAACTGAGGGGTCTGCGCGGGCGCGTCGACGGTCACGCCGTTGCCGACCACCTTGTAGACGTTGGGATCGGGCGAGGGCACCACGTTGGGGACGATCGGCGCGAGGTACACCTCGACATCGGCGGCCCTCCAGATGCGGATCGCTTCGCGGACTTGCAGCTCCCAGTCCTTGTTGCACGTGCTGTTGTCGAAGAACCAGTCGAACGCGAACCAGATCGCGACATCGGGACGGGTCGCCGGGTCGTTCACCTGCTCGCGGAGCTTCGGCAGCAACGTGCACGGTGGGGCGGCGCTGTGGGCGACGCTCTCGAACGCGCCACCATGGTCCTCGACGATGGCGGCAAGGCAGGGAACCAGCTCCACGGCAACCGAGTTCCCTGCCAGCTGCACGAGGGGACGCTTTCCCTTCCCGTCGGCCGCGGGCGGTACGCCGGCCTCGACGGGTGGGGGAGTGTCGAGCGGCCCGTCACAGTGCGGTGCTGCCGCATAACCGACGGCGGTCTCCTCGCTCGAGCGCGATGGGTTCACCTTGGGCGGTGCGGCAATGGATGGGAACGCGGCCACGGGGATGGCGAGTAGCACGGCGAGGATGATCGCCGTGAGGACCGGGACGAGGCCGCGTCGGGTGGTCCAACGCGGCCACTGGCCGCGCCGGATGGGCTGCTCGACGAGCCAGTAGCTCGCGAGCGACACCGTGAGCGTGATGACGGCGCGGAGCGAGAAGAGCGCGACGCCGTCGAGTCCGGTTTCGTCCTGGTTCAGCCAGACGACGACGGGCCAATGCCAGAGGTACACGCCGTACGAGATCAGCCCGAGCCCGACCAGGGGTCGGCCTTCGAACACGCGCGCTAACGGGTTCGATCCCGGTTGCGCGGCGGCGACGAGGACGACCGCGATGAGCACGGCGATCGCGCCGTAGCCGCCTTGGTAGATCCAGGTGTCGGTGGTGTCGATGATGGCCATAGCGGTGACGAGCGCCAGTGAGGCGGCGCATCCGGCCACGATCAGCAACGTCCGCGGCGCGCGACGAGCGACCCCGAGCGCGCCGGCCGTCAACGCACCGAGCGCAGCGCCGATCAGAAGAAGGAACGCCCGCGTGTCGGTGCCGTAGTAGACGCGGTCGGGGTCGCGCGCGTCGAAGAGCGCGATCATCTCGAGCAGCGACAACGCGCCAAGCACCACGCACATCACGACGAGGGCACGGCGGAAGCGACGACGCGCGCGAGCCGTTCGTTGCGCCTTGCGGCTCTGCGTGCGCGCCACGAGCGCTCCGATCCCGGCGACTGCCAAAGGCCACAGCAAGTAGAACTGCTCTTCGATCGCGAGGGACCACGTATGGCGCAGCGGGCTCGGCGCCTGCTGGATGAACTGCTCGACGTATGCCTGGCCCGACGCGATGAAGTGCCAGTTGGCGACATAGCCGAGTGCGGCCAGGCCGTCCTCAGCCATGTTGTGCGCGGCGACCTTCGTGGCCACCAGCAGCGCGTAGAAGCCGACCACGGCGAGGACCAGGAACAGCGCCGGGAGCAGCCGCCGGGCCCGGCGAATCCAGAACTGCCGCAGCGAGATGCGGCGAGATCGTTCGAGTTCGTTGACCAGCAGGCTGGTGATCAAGAACCCGCTGAGCACGAAGAAGATGTCGACCCCGAGGAAACCTCCTGGCGCGATCTCGGGGGAGAAGTGAAACAACACCACCGCGAGCACGGCCACGCCGCGCAACCCGTCGAGGGCACGCAAGTGAGCCAACTTGTTGCCATCACCGGCGGCGGGCGAGCCATGCCGAGCGCGCCGAGGAGCGCGTGCCTGCGCTGTTGTCGCGTCCTGAGTCGGTGCGTCGATGGTCACTTCGACAGTAGAGGCTACAGATTGCCCACGTCGTGCTCGAGTAAGTCGGCGAACTTGGCCTGCGCGGCCGCGATCGTGCGCGGGAGATGGCGACTGGGCCACTCGTCAGGTGCGGGTCGGCAGTCCTTGAGGATCTGACGCGCAACCGTCACCTTGTGCACCTCGTTCGGTCCGTCCATCACACCCTGCATGGCCGCGATTTGCCAGAGCCTGCTCAACGGCATCTCGTTCGAGACGCCCAACGCACCGTGCACCTGCACCGCGCGTTGCACCACGTCGTGGAGCACCTTGGCCGCCGTGTACTTCGCCGCGGCAATCTCCTTGCGGGCTCCCGCCGTCGTCTTCTGGTCGATGAGCCACGCCGTGTAGAGCACGAACAGCCGGAACTGCTCGATCTCCGCATACGAGTCGGCGATGTAGCCCTGTACGAACTGCTTGTCACCGAGGATTCCCGTACGGGTCTCGCGACTCAACGCGCGCTCGCAGAGCATGTCGAAGGCCTGCCGGCACTGGGCGACCGTTCGCATCGCGTGGTGGATGCGCCCACCGCCGAGTCGGGTCTGCGCGATCGCAAATCCCTGGCCTTCGCCACCCAAGAGGTTGTCGGCCGGGACGCGCACGTCGTTGTATCGCATGTATGCGTGCATGCCCGTGCCGATGGGCTCGTCTCCGGTGCCGAGGTACCGGACCACGTCGAGTCCGGGTGTGTCGGTGGGCACCAGAAACATCGACGAGCCCTGGTACACGGGCACGTCGGGGTCGGTGATCACCATCACGATGACGAAGGCGGCCGACGAGAAGTTCGACGAGAAGAACTTCTCCCCGGTGATGACCCACTCGTCGCCGTCGCGCACGGCACGCGTCCGGAACAACGACGGATCCGAGCCACCCTGCGGCTCGGTCATCGAGTAACAGGAGAAGATCTCGCCGTCGAGCAGCGGCTGGAGATACCGCCGCTTCTGATCGTCGGTGCCGTAGTGGGCGATGATCTCGGCGTTGCCCGTGTCGGGCGCTTGGGTGCCGAACACGATCGGTGCCCACGAAGATCGCCCGAGGATCTCGTTCATCAACCCGAGCTTGAGCTGGCCGAAGCCCTGGCCGCCCAGCTCAGGGCCGAGGTGACAGGCCCACAACCCACGCGCCCGGACCTGGTCCTTGAGTGGGTCGACGATCATGCGGAGCCGCGCGTCGAGGGGCACGTACGCGAGGTCACCCCAGAGCGCGTCCAACGGTTCGATCTCGGCCCGCACGAACGAGTCCATCCATTCGAGCTCGGCCTGGAACGCCGGATCGGTCGAGAAGTCCCACGCCACGGCGGCGCAGGCTAGTGGCGACTACCCGAGGCGGTACGGCTTGCCGACGGCCCGGATGGGCTCGAGCGGCGGCACGGAACCCACCGGCACGGCGTACGCCGCTCCGTCGTCAGCCTCGTCGCCGACGCCACCCGCGATCGAGCACAGGTGACACATCCAGACTCGGAGGTCCGAGAGGGCTCTGGTGTAGTGCACGTGGGTTCATCGTCAAATTGCGGCCTCGGGTTGAGGCCCCAGGACCTGGGCCCGGACGGCCGCTACGGCCGATCGCAAGTCGGGCACCTCCCGTTCCACAGCGCCCCCCGACCGGGCGAACACGAACACGCACCGATTGACCGGTCGCCCCAGCACCGCCTCGAGCGCCAGCGCATACGCCGCCCCTTGCGGGGAGTAGCGCGCAAGGGCGGTGTCAAGCGCCTCTTCCGACGGCGCCCGGTCGGTCTTGTAGTCGACCACCGTGAAGCCGTCGGCGTCCTCGATGAGGAGGTCGATGAAGCCCTCGACGAGCGTTCCGGCAACCGGCGCCGCGACCGGCACCTCCCGCCAGCAGCGCGCACCAGCGACGGTCGCTGTTCGCACGGTGGACGAAGCGAGGACGCTCTCGACGAGCGCGCGGATCTCGCTTTCCCGCCCCGGGATGGCCTCCGCCAGTGCTTGGGCGCGGGCGGTGGCGTCCAGCCCGTCGCCCGTCGCGAGGTCGACGGTCTGGAGCACGGCGTGCACGGCGCGCCCGAGCGCGGTGCCGGCGCGCCCACGGCGCCACGGTGGTGTCTCCGTCGCGTCGGTCTCACCCTTCTCGAGCCCGGGCTCCCGCGCGTCGGCGGCCACGCGAGCCAGCGTGGTCGCGGCGACCACTGGCGCGCGGCGGTTCGTCGCGATCTGCTCGTGGCGGGCTGCGATCCACGAGGCTCGGTCGGTGCGGACAACGTCGTGCTCGTCGTCCTGCGCCGAGTCGCGCGTGACGCGACCCGCCGCGCTCCCCGTGAGCTCCGGACGCGAGCTGGCGGCGACGGCGAGATGGTTGCCGAGGCATGTGTCACCTTCGCGTCGGTGCATGCTGATCACGAGGTGGTCCTCGGCGCGGGTCAGCGCGACGTAGAGGAGACGGATCTGCTCGGCGCGCCATGCCTCGACCTCGCGCTGCTTGAGTGCCTCGAACCCTGGGCTCACATACGCAACCGCCTGGCGCCCGACCTGCATCTCGGGGCCGTCGTCTCCGAAGAGCACGACGCCAGGCCGGGCTTGCTCGATGAGGCCCAGCCCAGTGAGCAGAACGACGGGGAACTCCAAGCCCTTGGCACCGTGAACGGTGAGCACGCGGACCGCGTCGTCGTCGGGCTCAGGCACGATCACCTCGACGGCGCGTGCCTCCTCGTCGGCCTGCCGCTGTGCCCACTGCACGAAGCCGCGCAGGCTTGTGCCGCCCCGGTCGGCGTACGCCCGTGCCGCGTCGGCCACGAAGCGCAATCGGCGCCAGTGATCGCGCGGCCGTCGACGCTCGACCGCGAGCTCAAGCAGCCGCCGTTCACGGATCACGCGTTCGACGAGCTCGCTCACGCCGTCCCACCACCGTCGTTCGTGCAGGGCGAGGAGCGCACCCAGACCGTCGACGACCGCATGATCGGGCGGGAGCGCTGGTGGGGGAGAAACCCGGTAGTCCCAGGAACCGCCGGCGCGCGCGAACTCGACGAGCTCGGTGTCGGTGCACGCGAAGCCCGGTGACCGGAGTGCGGCGACGATCGCCACCTCATCGACCGGGTCGTCGGCGGCCTGGAGCACATGGAGCAGCTCTTCGACCTCGGCGGTGGCGAAGACGAGCGACTGGCTCTCGATGCGTGTGGGCACGTCGGCCTCGTCGAGTGCCTCTTCGAGGTAGGAGAGCGTTGCCCGCGTGGGGAGCAAGATCGCGATGTCGGCGAAATGGGCGTCGCGAGTGCCGCCGTCGACGGCTCGGTCCCGCACCTGCCAGCGCTCGTCTCGCACCCGACGCACGATCGCGGCGAGCTCGCGCGCTTCGGTGCGGCGCAGCTGGTCCAGATCGGTGCCCTTGGGTGCGGCGGTGCCGAACGTCCGCACCGGCTCGGGTGTCGCAGCGCACGGATCGCGGTCGGGGATGAGGGGGTGGTAGAGCGCTTGCAAGGGTGTGTCGTCGCTCATCAACGGCTCGAACACCTCGTTGACGAACGCGACGATCCCCGGACGGGCGCGAAAGCTGGTGGTGAGCGCGCGCCGTGTGCCCTCGCGGTCGCCGAGGACCTCGCCGACCAAGCGGTACAGCTCGATGTCGGCGCGGCGGAACCGGTAGATCGACTGTTTCGGGTCGCCAACGACGAAGATCCGACCGGGGACGACGCTGCAGTCCGACCACGGTTTCGATCCGGAATCCGCGTCGGGGGACGCGATGAGGACCGCGAGCTCGATCTGGAGCGGGTCGGTGTCTTGGAACTCGTCGAGGAGCAGGTGCTCGTACCGCTCGTGCAGCCGAGCGCGCGCTACGGGTGACGAGCGCAGCAGCTCGACCGACATCACCAGCAGGTCGTGGAAGTCGATGCGGCCGTCGCGCCGCCGCTCCTCGACCGAGTCACGTACGTGCTGTGCCACCGCGCCGAGCAACGTTCGCACGGCCGGGCCGCGCACGCGGTCGATCGCGGCGATGCGCGCGTGCTCTGCCTCGTTGAGACACGCGACCACTTCGTCCTTGGCGCCGTGCCAGCTGTCCTTCTTGCCGCGGTTGCCGCTCGTCAGCTTCTTGGGCATGAGCAGCTCGAGGGCTTCGAGCTCGTCGAGCGCAGCCTCGACCTGGTGGGCGCGGGCTTCGACTTCGCGGAGGAACGTGAGCAGGGTGTCGCCCTCGATGCCACACTTCGACGCCAAAGCGGTTGCGGCGCGCATGCGCTCGAGCACGGGCGCCGGGTCGAACGTCGGCACCGGCTCTGGCGCCGGCGCCCACTCGCGAGCCAAGTCCCAGCTCGAGCCGAGCGTCCGCGCGATGCCCTCGAACGGCCGCAGCCCGATCTCGAGGACGGTGACAGTCGCGATCGCGGTCGCGGTGGCGTCGTCGGCGAACAGTCGGTCGAGGAAGCGAGCCCAACGTTCGGTGAAGGCGACGTCGGACTCGATCTCGTCGAGCACCTCGAACCCCGGCGGTAGACCCGCCTCCACCGGGAACTCGGCGAGCGTGCGCTGCGCAAACCCGTGCAGCGTGCCGATCGCTGCGTCGTCGATCGCGGCCAATGCGGCCTCGCAGCGCGTGCGTCGCTCGGCATCGGCGCTCGCGATCGCCTCTCGGGCGAGCTGCTCGCGGACCCGCTCACGGAGCTCGGCCGCGGCGGCCTCGGTGAACGTGATGACGGCGAGGCGCCGGATGTCGGTGCCCCGAGCTACGAGGCCGACCACGCGTCCGACGAGCTCGTGCGTCTTGCCCGTGCCGGCGCCGGCTTCCACGAACAGGTTCTCGCCAAGACTTGAGGCGATGTCATGGCGCGCGTCGAGGTCGGCAGCGCTCACGAGGGGTCCTCCGCGACTTCGTCGTCATCGGACGGCTCGCGAAGCGAGAGGATGCCGTCGAGTGCCGGATCTTCGCGGCGGCGCTCGAAGCGCCGGACCCGATCTCGCGGGCACAACCGGTCGTAGTCGCAATACCGGCAGCTGTCGGGACCGAACATGTAGTTGTCGACACCGGGGTAGGCGGGGAAATGCCCTTCCGTGATCTCCTCGGCGACGAGGTCGAGGACGAAGCGCACCCGCTCCTCCGCATCGGCGTCGAGCTCGAAGCCCTGAACCGCTGCGTCTCCGGCGCTGCGCGTGAACCAGTAGGACGCTCGCACGGGTCGATCGGGCTCGCCCTCACGTACTGCGAGCGCGTAGAGCGCGAGCTGGAGGCGCGTTCCTCCGTCGACAGGATCCGCGAGCAGATCGTCGGAGGTGATATTGGCGTTCCCGGTCTTGTAGTCGAACACTTCGAGGTGACCGTCTCGGTCGCGGTCGACGCGGTCGATGCGACCCCGGAACGCGACCGACACGCCGGTTGACAGCTCGAAGCGCACGGGGGGCAGCTCGTCGTCCGGGTTGCCGAAACCCAGCTCCATCGCGTGTGGCACGAGACCACGACTGGCCCGAACCGACTCGTCGGTGTCGAGCACACGGTCGAGCTCCCGCAGGATCCGTGAACGGTCGAGGGTCCACAAGACCGGCCGACCGGTCAGCCCCAAGCGCTCGAAGCTGTCACACACGGCCTCGGCCATCGCGCGCAGCTCGGCCCGCTCCGAGGGCGACCACGGCTGTTCCGGTGACTCACGAGGATGTGCCGTGAGGAACACCTCGAGCACCTCGTGGATGAGCGTGCCGCGGTGGCGCGGCGAGATCCGGTCGCGTGCCTCGGGTCGCTCGAGCGCCTCCACTCGGAGCACGCGACCGAGGAGATACCGGAACGGGCAACGAGCCCAGGTCTCGAGCGCGGTCGGCGAAAGCACGGCATCTTCACCGGGCACCTTGACGAAGCGCGTGTCGACGACCCCATCCCAAGTGTCGAGATGGCGACTCGTGCGCGCCCGCACGCAGCGGAGACCGGCCCCGAGCCGGGGCTCGGCGCGGACCAGCGGGTGACGCAGGCGCGACCCGTTGGTGCGCAGGAGCGACTGGACGTCGTGCTCCTGGAGCGAGGCGGGGGTCGCCGTGGCGCGCACCGCGTCGTCGAACGACGCGACGATGCGCAGCCATCCGGCTCCGATGGCTTCACTCGCCGCTTCCGTGGCTGGCTCGAGCTCGTGCGCGGCGACGAGGCGGTCTGCGTGGGCCGCGGCGGTCTCGAGGAGCCATGCGGCTGGGCGCACGGCTCGTTGCGCCCGGGTGTCGGCGCGGGCGTACGAGAGGGCACGCCAGGCGCCGCTCGCCAGCGCGGCGAGGAACGCCGCGCGTTCCTGCAACCGTCGCTCTGGGCGGCGCGCCAACGCGCTGTCGACGCGATCGCGCTCCGCATCCGGGAGCACCGGGTCGTCGCGCGCTGGAGGTGGGAATGTGCCCTCGCTCATGCCCACGACGAAGAGCGCGGCGTAATCGGTGCCCAGCACCGCTCCGACCGGCGCGATCAGCACGCCGTCGCCGAACGTACCGGTGTGTCCGACGCTCACGTCCAGCTCCTCTTCGAGGGCCGCACGCAACGCGGCCGCGGATGCCGGAGCATCGAGCGCGTCGAGTCCGGCGAGACCCTCGACGACGGCGCGCACGCGATCAAGCGCAACCTGCTCCGCATCGGGCGCGGCTGCGGGCAACGTGCGACCCACGTAACGCTCGAGCAGCTGCACGGCCCAGTCGGAGAGCGCGCGCCAGTCGGCACCACCAGGCGGCGTGAGCTGAGCCGCGAGGTCGGTGACGAACGCCGTCAGCCGCTCGCAATCGTCGAGCACCCGGTCGGGTGCATCGATGGCGAAGAGCGCGCCGTCGGCTTGCGCGCGGCGCTCCAGCAGGGCGCGTCGATCGGCCGCGTGACGCTCGAGCCGCAGCCGCCATTCGTCGAGCCCGCCCACGATGTTGGCCGCGCACGACAGCCGGTCCCAGCGGGGGCCGGGAACCCGCTTCCCGCCCGCGCGCTCGATGAGCGGAGCGCTCGTGAGCACCTCCATCACGGCGTCGCGACGAAATCCCGTGCCTTCGAGCATGAGGAGACCAAGCAGCGCGCGCCCGGCCGCGGTGTCGCGCAGACGCCGCGGTGATGGACCGTGCGCGGGGATGCCCGCGGCGTCGAAGTGCTCGTGGAGCAGCCGGGCGTAGGGCTCGGACAGCCGGTACGTGACGGCCATGCGGTGCAGTGGCGTACCGGCCTCGACGCGCGCGAGGACGTCTCGCACCACGGTCCGGACTTCTTCATCCGCATCGGGGCACGACACCACGACGGACCCGAACGGTGGGTGCATCGGCGGCCCGCTCGGCGGCGGTTGCGGCGGTCCGAGCGCGGGCGTAAGGCGTGCTGCGAGCGCATGCGTGCCGGCGTCGACGACAGGATCGCCGGTGAAGCCGAGCACGGCGCGTGCACGGCCGCGCTCGCCGAATGCGGCTACGAACGCCACGCCCGCGGGGCTGAGCGCCTGCGGGAGATGCAGCACGAGCGTGCCGATGTCGGTGAGCCCCCGCCCATCGGATGCGACCACGGCGGTTGCTGCCGCGAGCTGGTCTTCGTCGTCGTAGTAGTCACGGGTGAGATCGCGCACTCGCCGGTAGAGGCGCACAACGGTGGGGGCTCTACCGCCGCCGGTGGCGAGCCGGGAGAGCGCGTCGTCGTCCAGCTCGCGGAGCTCGGCGAACGTCGACGCGAGGCTGCGCACGGTCGCTGGGTGGCGAGCCACTGGGCCGAAGTCGCCGGGGTCCTCGGCCAGCGCGGTGCGGATCGCGCCGAGGGCAAGCGCCGGGGTGAGCGGTCGCCGATTCGGCTCCGCGAGGAAGGGCGCGCCCAGGAGCTCGGCAACCCGGGCCAGGGCGAGGAAGCGCACGTTCACGAACCCGCGCTGCGCCCCCAGGCCGCGTCGTAGCGACAGCGCGGCATAGGTGGACGGGACGGCGACCGTGACCGGGGCGAGCGGATCATCGCTCTGGAGCTCGGCAACAACGACGGCCAACGCCTCGCGCGCGGCCAAACCATGAGGTACGAGCAGGAGGCCACCGGAGCCCGACACGCACCGGAGGCTACCGACGAGGTGTGACAGCCTTCTTCGCTCGCTTTCTGCGGCCGGGGATACCCCGGCCGCGGGCGTTCGCTCGCTGGCGAGCGCCCCCGCTCCGCTGCGGCGCCGCGCTTCCGGACGATGGGCCCCGACTCGGGAACCCCTCTCTTGTATGCCACCATGGAGGGCCTCATGCGTCGCCTGCCCCAAGCCCTTCGCGCCTTCTTCATCACCGTCGTCATCGGTGGTGTGTCCGTCGGTGCGTGCCTCGCGGCGCTGATCCCGGGGGCCGATCTGCTCGGGGGCGCCAGCTTCTACGAGTCCACGAAGATCGGGGAGCTGTCCGACCTTGCCCAGCGCTCCACGATCTACGACGCCGACAACCGGGTGCTCGCCGTGCTCGGTCTCGAGAACCGTGAGCCGGTCGACCTCGACGCGGTCCCCGAGGTCCTGCAGAACGCGGTGGTCGCGGGGGAGGACAAGACGTTCTGGCGGAACAACGGCGTCGACCTCAACGGCACCCTGCGCGCCTTCATCAAGAACCTCACCGAGGGCGGAATCGTGCAAGGTGGCTCCACGATCAGCCAGCAGCTCGTGAAGAACCGGATCCTGTCCAACAAGCGAGATATCAACCGCAAGATCCGCGAGATCATCCTCGCCCTCCAGCTCAACGAGAAGTTCTCGAAGCGCGAGATCCTCGAGCAGTACCTCAA
This sequence comes from Acidimicrobiia bacterium, assembly GCA_040881685.1. Taxonomy (NCBI): domain Bacteria; kingdom Bacillati; phylum Actinomycetota; class Acidimicrobiia; species Acidimicrobiia bacterium. The sequence goes on from JBBECS010000009.1 coordinate 28,420, forward strand.
CACCGTCTACTTCGGGCAAGGCTCGTACGGCGTGAAGTCGGCCGTCGAGCGCTTCTTCCTCAACGCGTCGCCCTTCGGCCCCGTGTCGTCCACCGATCTGGCGAACGTCAGCATCGGCCAGGCCGCGTTGCTCGCCGGGCTCATCTCGAACCCCGAGGGCAACAACCCGTTCTTGTACCCCGAGCGGGCGAAGCTGCGGCGCGAGCTGGCGCTCGAGAACATGGTCGAGGAGGAGTACATCACCCAGGCGCAGGCCGACGCTGCGAACCTCGAGCCGCTGCCGAACCCAGCCCTCAAGCCGCCGCCCGAGCTGCGACCGCGCACCTCGTGGGGTGAGGAGGTGCAAGACCGACTCTTCACCGACCCGATTTTCGAAGTGCTCGGCTCCACGCCAAAGGAACGCAGGCAGAAGGTGCTCACGGGTGGGCTGAAGATCTACGCGACGTTGGACCCGAAGCTCCAGGCCGACGCGCAGAACGCGGTCGACTCGATCCTCCCGACCGGGGCCGACGGCTTCACTGCCTCCCTGGTGTCGATCGACCCGCGCAACGGCTACGTGAAGGCGATGGTGGCCGGCCCGGGCTTCGAGAACAGCGAGTACAACATCGCGACCAGCTACCCGGGTCGTCAGTCGGGGTCGACGTGGAAGGTCATCACGCTCGCTGCCGGGCTCGAGTCTGGTTTCTCACCCGCCGACATCGTCAACGGGGCTTCGCCGTGCGAGTTCAAGCAGTACGGCCGCACGATCAACGCTGAGGGCGGTGGCGGTGGCCCGATGACGATGCGCGCTGCGACCGCGAGTTCCGTGAACTGCGCGTTCGCCCGGATGGAGCTGGCGGCCGGCTTCCAGAGGGTGATGGACACCGCGCAGAAGATGGGGATCACGCAAAACACGCTCAAGCCGATCCTCACGCTCACGTTGGGCACGATCGAGACGACCGCACTCGAGATGGCCACGGTCACGGCGACGATCGCCAGCGGCGGCATCCACCGCACGCCCACGTTCGTGAGCAAGATCGTGGCGCCCGACGGCGAAGTGGTGTTCGACGCCAAGAACCTCGTGTCCTCCCGTGCCATCTCGGCCAACGCCGCGGCGTGCGAGACCGACCTCATGCGCGGCGTGGTCAGCGGTGGCACCGGTACCGCGGCCCGCCTGAACGACCGCCCCACGGCCGGCAAGACCGGCACCACCGACAATTTGGCCGACGCCAACTTCCTCGGCTTCACGCCGCAACTCGCCACGTTCATCTGGCACGGCAGCCCGCTCGCCCGCATCCCTGGTGCCGGTTTCGGAGGTGGCATCCCGGCGCGGATCTTCAAGCGGTACATGGATGCCGCGCTGACCGGTGAGCCGGTGCTCCAGTTCCCCCCGCCCGGCCCGTTCTGCGCGCGCTCGGCCGCGTTCATCACCGAGAACGGCCGCGTGGCCACGTTCAACGGACTCTTCCCCGGCCAGAGCACGATCCCGACGCAGATCCCACCCACCGTCATCATCAACACGTTGCCGACGCTCCCGCCGACGACGTCGACCACTGCACCGAAGTGTGTTCCACCGGACTCCGATCCCAGCGATCCGGACTGCGATCCGTGACCCGTCGCCGTCGGCGCGCATAGCGTCGGCACGGTGACGTCGCTCGAACCCCTGCTCGATCTCCAGGAGCGCGACCTCGCGCTCGATCGACTCCGTCACCGGCGCGACACGCTGCCCGAACGCGCCGCGCTGGCCGCGGCCGAGGCCGAGGTCGCTGCGCTCCAGGCCCAGCTCGACCGCGCTCGTGCGGCGCGCGACGAAGTGCTCGCGGAGGAGCGTCGCCTCGACCAAGAAGCCCAGTCCTTCGCCACACAAGCCGAAGACCACGAACGACGCCTCTATTCAGGCGAGATCTCGTCCCCTCGCGACCTCCAGGCGCTCCAGTCCGACGTGCAGGGGCTTCGTCGCCGTCAGCAGGAGACCGAAGACCTTCAGCTCGCGACAATGGAGCGTCGCGAGCCGCTCGACGGCGAAGTCGCACGCCTCGAGCAAGAGATCGAGCGCACCGAGGGTGCGGTGATTGCCGCGCTGGACGCACTTTCAGCGGCCGAGGCCGAGATCGACGGCGAGGCGACGGGGGAGCGCGGCGCACGCGATGCGCTGGCCGCCGGCGTCGACAACGACCTGCTCGCTGACTACGAGCAGCGCCGGGCAAAGGCCAACGGCGTTGGTGCGGCCCGGCTCGTCGGCAACACGTGCCAGGCCTGCCACCTCACGATCCCCGCGACCGAAGTCGAGCGGATCCGCAAAGCGCCAGCCGGAACGGTCACCTATTGCGACAACTGCGGCTCGATCCTGATCCCGTGACCCGTCGCGACGCGATCCAGATCTACAGTGACGGCGGGGCGCGCGGAAATCCGGGGCCAGCCGCGATCGGCGCGGTCGTGCTCGACGGGGATACGGACCCGCCGACGCGCCTCGCGTCCGTGAGCGAACGCATCGGTGTGGCGACCAGCAACGTGGCCGAGTACCGCGCAATCATCGCCGGGCTCGAGGCGGCTCAGGCGTTCCCCGCACGCGCCGTTCGCGTACGGGCCGATTCGTTGCTCGTGATCCGCCAGCTCGAGGGCAAGTGGAAGGTGAAGACAGCGCACCTTCGCCCGCTTCACGCGCAAGCGCTGGCCCTGCTGGCCGAGTACGACGAGGTCGACCTCGCGCACGTGCCGCGAGAGGAGAACACCGACGCCGACCTGCTCGTGAACGCCGCGCTCGACGCCGCGGACTGATCGGGGAGAGCGAAATGCTCCTCTGGTACGTGGGCGTCTCGGTGCTGCTCGTCGCCAACATCTTTCGCAGCAGCGGGATCGACTACCGCCTCGTCGCGCTCGGCGCGTTGCTGCCATTGGTCGTCGACCTGCCGGTCGGGCATCTGGCGTTCGGACACACGCTCGTCTTCCCTGTTGCGCTGTTGGCCATCGTGATGGTTGGCACGATCGGTCGCTCGCGCCTGGTGCGCCGCCGCCTCCTGTGTGTGCCGATCGGCATCTTCTGCGGGTTGGTCCTCTCGGGCGCGTTCACCGCCGACGACGTGTTCTGGTGGCCCGGCTTCGGCACCAACTTTGGTGCCGAGTCGTTGCTCCCGGCGTGGTGGGCGGTGGTGCTCGAGGAGCTGATCGGGCTGTTTGCGCTGTGGTGGGTCGTCGGTCAGTTCGACTTGTTTCGGCCCGGCCCGCGTGCGGAGTTCGCGCGCAGCGGCCGGCTGCGCGAGAGCCGCGAGCCGTGATCGCGTTCGTACGCCACGGCGAGACGGCCACGAATCGCGCCGGTCGTCTTCTCGGGCGGGCTGACCCTCCGCTCACCGAGACTGGTCGCGCCCAGGCGTCCGCGCTCGGGACTGGCTTCGCTGCTGGGTCGCCGCCGATTGCGGTGCTCACGAGCCCGCTTCGTCGCGCCGTCGAGACCGCCACGGCCATCGCCGAACCCTTCGGCCTCGAGATCGAGCATGACGAGCGACTCATCGAGATCGACTACGGCGAGTGGGACGAGCGGGGCTTCGACGATGTGCCCGCAGACGAGATGCGCAGGTGGCGCGCCGACCCGTCGTTCGCGCCGCCGGGTGGTGAGAGCCTGACCTCGGTGCTGGCGCGCGCGGGAACGTGCGCCGAAGCGCTGCTGGAACGCGCGGGCGACGGCCTGGTCGTCGCGGTGAGTCACGTGTCACCCATCAAAGCCGCGGTGGCATGGGCACTCGGCGTCGGCCCGGAGATCGCATGGCGAATGCGGCTCGACCTGGCCTCTATCACGCGCATCGGCCCCGGTCCGAGCATCCTCTCCTTCAACGAGACCAGATTTGCGCGCGACTGATGAGCGCGTCGACGATTCGCGTCGAGGCATTGCCGTCGCCGAACGGCGTCTCCGCCGCGAGCTGACCCGTGGTTGGCGCGGCGGCGAGCTTCGCGATCGCGCGCTCGACGATCAACGCGGTGTCGGTGCCGACCAGCTCGAGACTTCCGGACTCCACGCCTTCGAGACGCTCGGTCTCCTCCCGCAGCACCAACGTGGGGATGCCGAGCGCGCACGCCTCTTCCTGGACACCGCCCGAGTCGGTGAGCACGAGATCGCTCGCAGCCAAAGCGTGCACCATCGATACATAGTCGAGTGGGTCAACGAGCGTCACGTTCGGAACGGCGGCGAGCACACGACGAACCGTGTCGCCAACGATTGGGTTCGGGTGGACGGGCAGCAGTACGGCGACGTCGTCGCCTCCCGATTCAGCGATCGTGCGCACCGCTTCGCACATTCGCTGCAAGGGATCGCCGAAGCTCTCGCGCCGGTGCATCGTCACCAGCACCTGTCGGTGACCGGCGGCGGTGCTCCGCTCAGGTCGTTGGTGGTGCTCGAGCACGAAACGCACCGCGTCGACAACCGGATTCCCTGTCACGACGATGTCGGCGTCGTTCACGTTCTCATGGAGCAATGCGCCGCGTGCTCGTTCCGTGGGCGCGAAGTGCAGATCGGCGACCGTCGTGATGACGCGTCGGCTGAGCTCCTCGGGATACGGTCGCCACTTGTGGGTGGTGCGCAGCCCGGCTTCGACGTGGGCAACCCTCACCCCGCAGTAGAACGCGGCGAGCGCCGCCGCCGCTGCGCTCACCGTGTCGCCCTGCACCACGACCCAAGTGGGCTCATCGGCCATGAGCACGGCAGGGAGGCGTTCGAGCACAGCTGCGGCGACGCTCGCCGGGTGCTGGTCTGGGCGCATGACGTCGAGATCATGATCGGGCACGATGCCGAATGGTCGGAGCCCTTCGTCCAACAGTTCGCGGTGCTGCGCGGTAGCGCAGACGCGCACTTCGATGTCGTCGCTCTCCTCGTGACGTTGTTGGAGCGCCCGCACGACGGGTCCGAGCTTGATCGCTTCGGGTCGCGTGCCCAGCACACACAGCGCTCGAACCCGCACGACTGTTGACCCCTCTCACCTGGTGCTCCGTCACCACATGGTGACAACCTCGGCCTGTAGTCTCGCGCCGGGCAGACACGCCCATAGACGATGAGTTCTCCCACGACTTCTCGCCGGCTGGTGCTCGTCGCACCCGCACTCGACGCCCGCTCCGACGATGTCGATCGGCGCAGCCGAACACTCGACTTCGTACGACGCGTCGACGACTTGCTGCCCGATGTCGAGAAAGTCGTGGCGTCGTTCAATCCAGCTGACGCGCTCGCCGACACCCCAGCGCGCGTGATTGCCGCGACCGACAAAGGCTCACTGATCGCCGCTGCCTTCGCAGCCGATGCGGTGATCATCGGCCCGATGTGCTTCACGAACGAGTCGATCGACAACTCTGGCGACGGCGACCTAGTCGGTGAGGATGCGTCGGGCGTGGCGTTTGCGGCCGGGCTCGCATGCGTTGCCGCGATCGTGGACCGCCCGCTCTGGGTTCTCGGCGCATCGATCGGTGACGTGTCTGCGGAGCCAAGCCGTGGACTCGCGCGGGCCGTCTTCGAGCTGGCAACAGTCGTGAGCGTCGTCGACGACGCGTCGAGGTCAGCCGTCGAGGCGCTCGGAGCGAGAGCCGACACCGTGCACATCGGCGAGCCGAAGCACCTCGCATTGGCACCCGAGTCCAACGCGACGACGCCGCGGTCTCCCGAGACGCTCGCATTGGTCGGGCGGCTGAGTCCGAGCGTGCACCGCCAGCTGTGGCTCCGCCACCAGGAGCTCGAGCATGAGCTGGCGCGCCGCGGGCGGGCAATCCGTGACCGCGATGGGGTCATCCGCCGCCGCGAGGATGACATCGCGGCGCTCCGCGTCGAGGCCGCACGCAAGGAGGCCGAGCTCGAAGCTCGAGGCCTCGCGGCGATCGAGACCGAGCTCACGGAGATCAAGGGATCACGCGCGTGGCGGGCCGTGGACCGGTACCGGCTGCTGCGGGCCCGTGTACGCGCGTTCCGGGCCATACGGCGTCGGCTCACCGAGCCCGCACGACCGCCCACGCCACTTCAATCGGCTTCACCGCTGCGGACACATCGGGCTGCCAAGCATGATGTGGTCTGCCTCTCGATCATCGACTGGGACTCGCGCTGGCAGCGGCCCCAGCAGATCGCCTCGAAGTTCGCCGACAATGGCCACCGCGTCTTCTACGTGCGGATGTCGGGTTTCCTCCCGCCGGGGGAGCGCGCGTACGAGCTGGCTGAGCTGCGCGAGAAAGTGTGGGGCGTCACCGTCACCACCCGCATGCACCCGCGCGTGTACGAGCAGCCGATCGATCCGACGATCGCGAGCGCGGTGGCCGACTCGCTCGCCGCGCTCCGTTCCGAGCACGACATCTCGCTCGCGGTGGCACTTGTGCAGATCCCGACGTGGCGGCCGGTCGCGGCCCTCGTGCGCCAGCGATTCGGCTGGAACGTCGTGTACGACTGCATGGACGAGTGGAGCGGGTTCCCGGGCATCTCCGAATCGGTGATCGACGAAGAGACGAGCCTCGCGGCCTCCGCCGACATCGTGGTCGTGAGTGGCAAGCGGCTGCTCGAGAAATGGGCTGCCGCCGGACCACCGGTGGTGCTCGCCCGGAACGCGACCGACTTCGACCGCTTCGCCAGTGACCCCGGGCCGTCCGAGCTGGATGACGTCGATGGGCCCGTAATCGGATACTTCGGTGCCATCTCCGAGTGGCTTGACCTCGGACTGGTGGCCTGGGCCGCGCGTGAGCGACCGGCGTACACGTTCGTGCTCGTCGGCGCGCCTGAGATCGACGTGCGCGCGGTCAAGAAGCTCCCGAACGTGCGCCTGTTGGGTCAGCGCCCGTACGAGGAGATCCCCGCCCACCTCGCTCGCTTCGACGTGTGTATCATCCCGTTCCTCGTTAACGACATCACCGCAGCCACCGACCCGGTGAAGTTCTACGAGTACCTCAGTGGCGGGAAGCCGGTCGTGTCGACCTGGATGCCCGAGCTCGAGGCCTATGCAGAGCACGTCTCGCTGGCCCGGAATCGCGACCAGTTCCTCTCTTTTATAGACGCTGCCGTGACCGAAGACGATGTTGCCAAGCGCGACGGTCGCATCGACGTCGCTCGGGCCAACGACTGGCAGGCGCGCTACGAGGTCATCGAGAGCGCGATCGCAGAGGTACTGGGAATGCTCAGCATCGTCGTGGTCACGTACGGCAACTTCGAGCTCAATCGACAGTGCATCGAGAGCGTGCTCGTGAACACGACCCATCCGAGCTTCGAGCTGATCGTTGTCGACAACGCATCGGGCGACGCGACTCCCGAGTACCTCCGGCAATGCGCAGTCAACGACGACCGGGTTCGTGTCGTGATCAATGACGACAACGTGGGCTTCGCGGCCGGGGTGAACCAAGGACTCGCGCTCGCTCGCGGCGATGTAATCGTGATCCTCAACAACGACACCGTGGTGCCGAGTGGTTGGCAAGCACCTCTCTTGCGACATCTCGAGGACACAGACGTTGGTCTTGTCGTAGCGAGTACCAACTCCTCGGGCAACGAATCGAGGATCCCGGTGTCGTACACGGATCTCGATGAGATGGAGGAGTTCGCGGTGCAGCGTCGACGTGCGCATGACGGCCGATCCTTCGACATCCGCGTCGCGGCGATGTATTGCGTGGCCCTGCGCCGTGATGTGTTCGAGGGCGTCGGCCCCCTCGACGAGCGCTTCGGTGTCGGGTGGTTCGAGGACGACGATTACTCACACCGAACGCGGCTCGCCGGCTACCGGGTGATCTGCGCCGAAGATGCGTTCGTCCACCATGTCGGACAAGCTGCGTTCCAGCTGCTCCCGTCAGGTGATCTCGAAGCGCTCTGGGACGCCAACCAGCAGCGCTTCGAGGAGAAGTGGGCCACAAGATGGGAGCCCCACACGCTGCGGCCCGAGCTTGCCGACGTCCAGCCAGAGCGACACCCGCCCGACTGAGCTGAACACCTCCAAACCCCCGCTACTCAGCGGCGACGGGGATGGTGGTGCGGGCTGGGCGGGCGTGGGCGCCGTTGGCGTCCACGATGAACCGACCTTCACCGGGACCATCGGCCACCGGCATGCCGAGCGCGTCGAGCAGCGCGAGGTCGGCTTCGGCGTCGCGGCCGGTCGTGGTGAGGTAGTTGCCGACGATCAGCGCGTTGGCACCCGCGAGCAGGCCCATCGCTTGGAGCTCGCCGAGCACGCGCTCACGGCCACCGGCGAGGCGCAGCCACGCGTCGGGGAGGATCAGTCGGAACAGTGCGATCGCCTGGAGCGCTTCGCGCGGTGACAGCAGCGACTCGTCGGCGAGCGGCGTGCCTGGGCGCGGGTCGAGCAGGTTGATCGGAACCTCGCACGGGGCGAGCTCGCGGAGCTCGAACGCGAAGTCCACCCGTTGCTCGAGCGTCTCGCCCATCCCGAGGATGCCGCCGCAGCACAGCTCCATGCCCGCATCGATCGCCAGGCGGGCCGTCTCGACGCGGTCGTCATATGAATGCGTCGTGCAGATGCGCGGGAACACCTCGCGACACGTCTCGAGGTTGTGGTTGTAGCGGCGGACGCCGGCAGCGGCGAGCCGGTCGGCCTGCTCTTTGTTGAGCAGCCCCAGCGAGCACGCCACTTCGAGTCCGGTCTCGTCGTGCACCGCATTCACCGCGTCGATCACCTTGCGCAGCAGCCGCTCCTCAGGACCGCGCACTGCGACCACGATGCAGAACTGCGTGGCCCCCGCGGCGCGCGTGGCTCGGGCCGCACCGAGAACCTCGTCGAGATCGAGGAACGGATAGACGTCCACGTCGGTGGCGAACCGAGCGGACTGGGAGCAGAACGCGCAGTCCTCGGGACACGCGCCCGACTTGGCATTGATGAGGCTCTCGAGCTCCACCTCCGGACCGCACCACTCGAGACGGACGCGGTGTGCCAGTGCGACCACGTCGGGCATCCGGTCGAGAGGAATCGCCGCGACCGCACCGGCTTCGGCGCGCGTGAGGCGTCGGCGCTCGTCCAGCAGCGCATGCTCGGCGACCGCGAGGGCAGCTTCAGGCACGGCCGCAGCGTAGAGGGTTCGCCCTCTGGTGAGCAGGCGAGCGGGCCCGAAGGGTCGGGGTCGGGTACCCCGACCACGAGCGAGCGCGACCAAACCTAGGGTCACGCCATGGCTGAGCGTGTCGACGCCGATGTGTGTGTGGTGGGGGCAGGAATCGCCGGGTTGATCGCGGCACGCGACCTCGTGGCCGCCGGCCGCGAGGTGATCGTCCCCGAGGCGCGCGACCGGGTGGGCGGCCGGGTGTGGAACCACTCTCTTGCCGACGGCACGGTCGTGGAGCTGGGCGGTCAGTGGCTCGGGCCCACGCAACTGCGCATGGAGCGTCTCGTTCGTGACCTCGGTCTCGCCACGTTCCCCACCTACGACGAGGGCGAGCACGTCCTGCGCTTCGGCGGGCGATCGTCTCGCTACCAGGGGACCATCCCCCGCATCAGCCCCGTCGTGCTGGCCGACATGGCCCAGGCGCAGACCCGGTTCGACCGCATGGCCAAGCGTGTACCGCTCGAGACCCCATGGAACGCGGCGCGGGCCGCTGCCTGGGATGGCCAGACGTTCGACTCGTGGATCGGCCGCAACACGGCCACCCGCGGCGCGCGCGAGCTGTTCTCGCTCTACGCCAGGGGGTCTTCGCGGCCGAGCCCACCGACTTCTCGCTGCTGCACGCGCTCTTCTACACCGGCTCGGGCGGGGGAGTGGACGTGATCTCCGGCACCCGCGGTGGCGCGCAGCAGGACCGCGTCGTCGGCGGTTCGCAGCTGGTCCCGTTGGGGCTTGCCGCCGCGCTCGGTGAACGAGTCAGGCTCGGCCAGCCGGTGCGGCGGATCGACCACGCAGTCGACCACGTCACGGTGCACGCCGACAGCGTCGAGGTCGCCGCACGACATGCCATTGTCGCCGTGCCGCCCGCGCTTGCTGCCCGCATCTGGTACGAGCCCGCCCTGCCGCCGGGGCGCGATCAGCTCACGCAACGCCTGCCGATGGGGTCGGTCATCAAGTGTCACGCGGTCTACGACGAGCCGTTCTGGCGGGCAGACGGCCTCACCGGCCAGGCCACTGGCGATCGCGGCCCCGTGAAGATCGTGTTCGACAACTCGCCCCCGTCGGGTGCCCCCGGAGTGCTGTTGGCCTTCCTCGAGGCCGCGCACGCCCGAACGTTGGGCCGCCTGCCGGCTGACGAACGTCGGGCGGCGGTCCTTGCTTCGCTGGCGGAGTTCTTCGGACCGCGAGCCGCGACGCCGATCGACTACGTGGATCTCGACTGGTCGGCCGAAGAGTGGACACGCGGTTGCTACGGGGCTCACTTCCCGACCGGGGTGTGGACCCAGTTCGGGCTCGCGTTGCGCACCCCCGTGGGCCGATTGCACTGGGCCGGAACCGAGACCGCGTCGGTGTGGAACGGCTACATGGACGGCGCGGCCCAATCAGGGGAACGGGCCGCCGGAGAGGTGCTCGTCCCCGGCGCCTAGGTGCCCCGATCGCCTGTTCACGGGAAGCGAGAATGGGGCATAACGACGCGTATGCGATCGGTGCCCGAAGGGTGCAGCAGGTGATGACCCAGCAGGTGAGCCAGGAGCTGGCCGCGGTGGACGTCAGCCCGGCTCGAGCTCGCTCGATCGTCCGCCGCATGCTGGCCGTGTGGGACGCCGACGACGAGGTTCGCCTCACGGAGTTGCTCACCAGCGAGCTCGTCACCAACGCAGTTCGGCATGCCGCGACCGAGATCATGCTGCGAGTGGCGGTCGACGCCCGGACGGTCCGGGTCGAGGTCACCGATACCGGCAAGACCATGCCGGTGCTCACGCAGACGCCCGATGTCGGTGGCTATGGTCTGCGGATCGTCGATCAGCTGGCTGCCCGCTGGGGTGTCGATCCGATCCCGAACGACGGCAAGACGGTGTGGTTCGAGGTGGATCTCAAAGGTCACGAGGCCGGAACGCGCGTCACCACTCGTCCGTAGACTGCGCGGCATGGCGAGCGCGGTGCGGCACATCGGCCATTGGATCGACGGGGGCCTGGTCGAGGGGTCGGAGCGCACCGCACCGGTGTTCAATCCGGCGACCGGCGAGCAGACCGCGGCAGTCGCGCTCGCTTCGGCAGAAGAGGTGGATCGAGCGGTCGCCGTGGCGAGGGCCGCGTCTGCCGGCTGGGGAGCAACGCCCCTGTCGGCCCGCGCCGAGTTGTTGTTCCGGCTCCGGGAGCTGCTCGACGGCAACCGGAAGGAGCTGGCGTCGGCCGTCAGCGCGGAGCACGGGAAGGTGCTCTCCGACGCCCTGGGGGAGGTCGCCCGCGGGATCGAGAACGTCGAGTTTGCCTGCGGCATCCCGGTGCTGCTGAAGGGCGGGTTCTCCGAGCAAGCCGCCACCGGCGTCGACGTGTACTCGATCCGCCAGCCGCTCGGCGTCGTCGCCGGGATCACACCGTTCAACTTCCCGGCGATGGTCCCGCTGTGGATGCTGGCCAACGCCATCGCCTGTGGGAACACGTTCGTGCTCAAGCCGTCGGAGAAGGACCCTTCGGCGTCCCTGGTGATCGCCGATCTCGTGAAGCGCGCGGGTGTGCCCGACGGGGTGCTCAACGTCGTGATGGGTGACGCGGTGGCCGTGAACCGCATCCTCGAGCACCCCGACATCGCCGCGGTGTCCTTCGTGGGCTCCACGCCCGTCGCCCGCCACGTGTACGAGACCGGCACGCGTCACAACAAACGCGTCCAGGCGCTCGGGGGCGCGAAGAACCACATGGTGGTGCTCCCCGACGCCGACATCGACATGGCGGCCGACGCGGCGATCTCGGCTGGGTTCGGGTCAGCGGGCCAGCGGTGCATGGCGATCTCGGTGGTGGTCGCTGTCGGCGCGGTCGCCGACGACCTCGTCGCGGCGATCGCCGCGCGCATCTCGCAGGTGAAGGTCGGCGCCGGTGACGATCCGTCGGCCGAGATGGGCCCGCTCGTCACGCGCGAGCTGCGGGACCGCGCCGCCGCGTACGTCGAGGGCGCTGCCGGCGAAGGCGCGACCGTGGTGGTCGACGGGCGATCGAGCGGACCGAGCGGCGACGGGTTCTTCATCGGCTGCTCAGTCGTCGATCACGTGCGGCCAGGCATGAAGCTGTACGACGACGAGATCTTCGGCCCGGTGCTGTCGGTCGTGCGGGTCGACAGCTACGACGAAGCGATCGGGATGGTCAACGACAACCCGTACGGCAACGGCGTGGCGATCTTCACTCGCGACGGCGGTGCCGCCCGTCGGTTCCAGTCCGAGGTGCAGGTCGGCATGGTGGGCGTGAACGTGCCGATCCCGGTGCCGGTCAGCTACTACAGCTTCGGCGGCTGGAAGAGCTCGCTCTTCGGCGACACCCACATCTACGGCCCTGAGGGCATCCACTTCTATACCCGCGGCAAGGTCGTGACGGCCCGGTGGCCCGACCCCGCGTCATCGCAGATCGACCTCGGCTTCCCGCAGCACCGCTGACGCATTGTCGGTGTCGCCCGGCCGCTGGACATGGGACACTGGTGGCGGTGGTGAGTCGGCCAGGCGGCCGCGTACCGCGATCCTCCATGGAGGTGAAGCGGTCCGAGGAACGTCCGGACTCCACAGGGCACGGTGCTGGGTAACACCCAGTCGGGGTGACCCGCAGGAAAGTGCCGCAGAGAACAGACCGCCGATGGCGGGTCAGTCTCCGGAGTGATCCGCACAGGCAAGGGTGAAACGGTGCGGTAAGAGCGCACCAGCATCCGGGGTGACCCGGGTGGCTCGGCAAACCCCATCGGGAGCAAGGTCAGACAGGGAGAGTGCGGCCCGCACGCAGACACTCCCGGGTAGACCGCTAGAGCCGTCAGGCAACTGCCGGCCCAGAGGGATGGCCGTCACGGATACGCAAGTGTCCGAACAGAATCCGGCGTACGACCGACTCACCACCACT
>JBBECS010000010.1 GCA_040881685.1 Acidimicrobiia bacterium
CCCCCCCCCCCCCCCCCCCCCCCCCCCCCCCCCCCCCCCCCCCCCCCCCGTCCCGCGGCCGGTCGCTCCGGTGCCGCGCGGTCTGAGTCGCTCCGCGAGACTTGACCCGTGGATCGCCAGCGAGCGAACGTCCCGGAGGGTCGCTCCGGGTATCCCGGAGCGAAGTGAGCGAGCCAATGGTCTGGGATGTGCTCGTGGTGGGGGCTGGGCCCTCGGGCGCGGCCGCGGCCTACTGGCTCGCCGAGGCCGGCCACCGAGTCGTCGTCGTGGAGCGCAAGCGCTTCCCGCGGGAGAAGACGTGCGGAGACGGGCTCACACCGAGGGCCGTGCACCAGCTCGAGCAGATGGGTCTCGGCGACCGGCTGGCCGACCACCTGCGCTTCGACGGTCTGCGATCGATCGCGCACGGGGTCACCCTCGAGCTCGCCTGGCCGACGCATCCTCTCTATCCCTCCTACGGGTATGTGGTTCGGCGCCGCGACCTCGACGAGATGGTCGCCCAGCAGGCGGTGAAGGCGGGTGCCACGCTCCGGCCTGCCACCGAGGCGGTCGAGCCGATCGTGGAGGGCGGTCTGGTCACCGGCGCGGTCCTCCGGAGCAAGGAGAGCGGGGCGACCGAGGAAGCGCACGCCCGGTACGTGATCGTCGCCGACGGGGCCAACTCGAGGTTCGGCCGGGCACTCGGTGCCTCGCGCGACCGGTCGTACCCGATGGGCATGGCCCTGCGGGGCTACTTCCGCAGCCCGCGCCACGACGAGCCCTGGATCGAGAGCCACCTCGACCTGCACGACCGAAACGGTGCGAGCCTGCCCGGCTACGGGTGGCTGTTCCCCGTCGGGGACGGCACGGTCAACGTCGGCGTCGGTCTGCTCGACACCTTCACCGGCTTCAAGGACATCAACACGTCGCACCTCATGGACGCGTTCTGCGCGACCGCGCCCGCGTCGTGGGAGCTCTCACCGGAGACATCGTGCGGTCCGCCGACGGGCGGCAAGCTGCCCACCGGGTTCTCGGTGCGACCCAAGGTCGGTCCCACGTGGCTGTGCGTCGGCGACGCGGCCGGTTCGGTGAACCCGTTCAACGGCGAGGGCATCTCGGTCGCCTACGAGACCGGTCGCTACGCCGCCGACGCGGTCGGCGAGGCGTTGACGACTGGTGACGGACTCGCGCTCCGTGGCTACGAGGCGCGCCTCGACCAGGAGTACGCCCTCTACTTCAAGGTGGCGCGCGCCTTCGTGCGTGCCATCGGCAACCCGGCGGTCATGCGCGAGCTCACCCGCGTCGGGTTCATGAGCCGCAGCCTCATGGAGTGGGTGCTGCGCATCATGGCGAACCTCTTGCGTCCCGACGAGCTCGGCCCCGCCGAAGCCGCATACAAGGTGGTTGCCAAGCTCGTTGCCATCGCCCCCGAGCCGTAGGGCCGGCGCCCTGCTTCGGTGACGATCGCCCTCGCGCTCTTCGCCAGCCTGGTGTTCGGGCTCGGCGTCGCGCTCCAGCAGCGAGCCGCGCTCGAGGTACCTCAGGAGCACGCCCTCCGTCTCGGACTGCTGACGCGACTCGCGCGTCGGCCGCTGTGGCTCGCCGGCCTCGCCTGCGAGATCGGCGGGTTCGGGCTCCACGCCGCGGCGCTCTCGCGCGGTTCCCTCGTGCTCGTGCAGCCGCTCCTCACTCTCGATCTGGTGTTCACCTTGGCGATTGGCGCGGTCTGGACGCACCGCCGACTCATCGCACGGGACTGGCTCGGCGTGTCCTGCACGATCGTCGGCGTATCTGCGTTCCTCGTTGCCGCGTCACCGAGCGAAGAGAGCACGGCGACGGCCGACACGACCGGGTGGCTGCTGTGTGTGGCGTGGGTCGTGCTCGTGACCGCGGCCACCGCTGTGTGGGCCCTGCGCACGCGCGGCGTCGCACGGGCCGCGCTGCTTGCGGTCGCGGCGGGGATCGCGAACGGATTCATGGCCGTGCTCACCAAGGCGTTCGCCGACAAGCTCGACGACGGCCTCGGGGAGACGTTCGCTTCGTGGGAGCCATACGCGGTCGTGGTAGCGGGCATCATGGCGACCTTGCTCATCCAGAGCGCGTATCAAGCCGGTCACCCGACGATCGTGCTGCCGACGATCAACGTCGCTGACCCGCTCGTGGGCTCGCTGATCGGCGTGACGCTCTTTGGTGAGACGCTCGCCTCCGGCGGTGGCCGCACGGTCGGCATCGTCCTCGCGGTCATGGTCATGCTCGGAGGGCTCGTCGTGCTCGGTCGGAACCCCCTCGTTGCTGGTGAAGAGCCACCGCTGGCGGAGGTTGCCGCGTGAGCCGGCCGCCGCTTCGGGTGCCGCCGGCGCGTGCCGTCTTCTCCCCCGAAGACCGCGCCGAGATCCTCGGCTTGATCGACGAGGCGCTCCAGACCGGTTCGCTCACGCTCGGACCGCGCACGGTCGAGCTCGAGGACGCCTTTGCGGCGCGTCACAAGGCGGCCCACGCCGTCGCGGTGAGCAGCGGGACGGCGGCGCTCGAGATCGCGCTACGCATCCTCGGAGTCGCGGGCCGTGAGGTCGTCGTGCCGGCCAACACGTTCTTCGCGACCGCAGCGGCGGTCGTGCACGCCGCGGGCACTCCTCGCTTCGCCGACGTCGCCGAAGACACCTTGGCGATCTCTGCCGAGACCCTCGCCGAGACGATCAACGAGACCACCGCCGGCGTCGTGCTCGTACACATCGGCGGGTTGATCTCGCCCGAGGTGGAGGCGGTCCGAGCCCTGTGCGACGAGCGCGGCGTGTTCCTGCTCGAGGACGCCGCTCATGCCCACGGGGCCAGCTACCAGGGACGACCGGCGGGTACCTTCGGGGTGGCAGCCGGCTTTTCCTTCTATCCCACGAAGATCATGACGACGGGCGAGGGCGGGATGATCGTCACGGACGACGAGGACCTGCGCGACGAGGCTCGGATCTACCGCGACCAGGGCAAGGCCGGCTTCGTGGGTGGCGCGCATGTGCGCATGGGAGCTGCGTGGCGGATGAGCGAGCTCCACGCCGCCATCGGGCTCGTGCACCTCCGCCGCCTCGACGAGTTCATCGGCATCCGGCGACGTGTCGCGGCGCGCTACGACGCTGCGCTTCTGGGCTCCGAGCTGGTCACGCCGGTCGCGCCGCCGGCCGACTGCGGGCACTCGTACTACAAGTACCCCGCGCTGCTCGCGCCCGGCATCGACCGGGACGCCCTCAAGAAGCGCCTCGCCGAGGAGCACGGCATCGGCATGAGTGGAGAGGTGTACGCCCGGCCACTGCACCTCGAGCCGGTGTTCGCAGACGTGCCGCACGGGCCGCTGCCGGTTGCCGAGGATGTCTGCGCGCGCCAGGTGTGTCTCCCGCTGCACTCCGACATGACCGACGACGAGGCTGATCTCGTGATCGACGCACTCACCACGGCGGTTTCCGCCTGATGCGGGTCGCGGTGATCGGTGGTGCCGGCTTCATCGGATCGCACGTCGTGGATCATCTGGTCGATGCCGGGCACGAGGTCACGGTGCTGGACGTGCGCAGTGCGCACCGTGATGACGTCGGCAGTCTCCCGGTCGACATCCTCGACCTCAGTTCCCTCGTGAGCGCGACCAAGGGAACCGACGCCGTGTTCCACCTCGCCGCGGTGTCCAACGTGAACGACGCGTTCGCCGACCCGGTGCGAGCGGTGGAGGTCAACGTCACGGGAACCGCGAACGTGTGGGAGGCCGCGCGCCGCAACGAGGTCGGACGGGCGATCCTCGCCAGCACCGTGTGGGTGTACGCGGGCGCGGTGGGTGACCAGGTCGACGAGGAGTCCCCGTTCTTCCTCGCACCCGCCGGGCACGTGTACACGTCGACGAAGATCGCCGGCGAGATGATCGTCCACAACTACTTCGACCTCTACGGTCAGCCCTTCACGATCCTCCGCTACGGGATCCCGTTCGGGCCGCGCATGCGTGACGAGCTGGTGATCCCACGCTTCGTGCAGGCAGGGATCGACGGCGAGACGATTCGCATCGAGGGTGACGGCAACCAATACCGCAACTACGTGTACATCGAGGACCTCGCGCGCGCACACGTACTCGCACTCGAAGAGGCGGCCGAGAACGAGGTCGTCAACCTCGAGGGCGCGGAGCCGGTGAGCATCCGTCGCATCGCGGAGACCGTGCTCAAGGTGCTCGGGCGCCCGATGGCGATCGAACACGTGACCGCGCGCCAGGGCGACTTCGCCGGCCGAACGGTCTCGGCCGAGAAGGCTCGCAGCCTCCTGGGCTGGGAGCCACGGGTGTCGTTCGAGGACGGGCTGCGGCGCTACATCGAGTGGCGCACTGCCGAGCCCGAGTCGCTCGCGGAGCGCACCGGCGAAGCCTGAGCCGAGCGAAGTCTGGCGATGAAGCCCACGCGCCTGTTGATGCTCCCGGTTGGCGTTGCTCTCGTGCACGCGCTGCCGAGCGTCGTCGCGCTCGGGCAGTGGAGTCGTGTGCGCTCGCTGCCGGGCGGGTGGTGCCGCTGGCGCGGTCCCGATGTGTCGCGCGTGGCCTTGACGTTTGACGACGGTCCCGATCTCGAGTCGACCCCCCGCGTGCTCGACCGCCTCGAAGCGCTCGGTCTACGCGGCACCTTCTTCTGCTTGGGCAACCGCGTGCAGTACGCACCCGATCTCGTGGTCGAGACCGTGAAACGCGGCCACGAGATCGCGGTGCACGGCTTTGACCACGAGCACCATCTGGCCCGAACATCGAGCTGGATCCAGGCCGACCTCGACGCCGCGCTCGACGTCCTGGGCGAGTGCGGCGTGGCTCCGCGCTGGTACCGCCCGCCGTACGGACAGGCCAGCTTTGGCACGATGCTCGCGGTCCGGCGGCGCGGGCTCGACCTCGCCCATTGGTCGGTGTGGGGGCGCGAGTGGGAGGCCGATGACGCGCGCACCGTTGCTGATCGCGTGTGCGGATCGCTCGAACGAGGTTCGATCGTGCTGCTCCACGACAGCGACGACTCGTCACCAGCAGGCACGGTCGACCGCGTCATCGAAGCACTCGGTCCGATCGCCGACGACCTCGCACGGCGAGATCTCACCGCGTGCACACTCAGTGACCTCGTAGCGTGACCGGCGTGGATCGTCGGCGAGCGTTGATGCTGTCTGGCCATCTCGGCGCGGGCCACGACGTGGTCGCGCAGGCGTGCGTCGACGCGCTCGCACCGCACGGCGTGAAGAGTCGGATCCTCGACGCGATGGTTCTCCTTGGACGCGCCGGCGGCCGCATCGGCGACGCTGTCTTCAAGTCGTTGTTCGCGTCACCGACCGTCTACGACGGCTTCCACTTCTCGCACCTTCGCCGCGGGTCACGAGTCGCACGCGGGCTCGACTCGCTCGCGCTCCGAAACATGTGGCCCCATTTCTTGAAGCACGTGGAGGCGTTCGACCCCGATCTGTTCGTCTCGGTCTTCGCCACGGGTGCTGCGGCCGCGGCGCGACTCCGTCGCGAGCGCGATGACATCCTGAGCGTGGTCTTCTGCACCGACACCTGGCTTCACCGCATGTGGGTGCACGACGAGACCGACCTGTTCCTCGTCACGTCACGCACCGCGGCGGCATCGGTGCGCGCGTACCGACCGCGTGCGCCGGTGGAGATCGTGCCCGCGCCCGCGAGGTCAGCGTTTTACGACGCGCCCTCGCGGTCCGAGGCTCGCACCGGTCTCGGCATCTCTGACGACGCGCGCTGCGTGCTGCTCATGTCGGGTGCGTGGGGTCTCGGTCCGATCCACGAGGTCGCCGTGAGGTTGGCCCGCGCCGGACTGGAGGTGCTCGCCGTTGCCGGTCACAACCAGAAGCTCGAACGCAGTCTCACGGGGCTCGCGGAGACGAGTCCGTCGGTCCACGCGTTCGGCTTCACGGAACGCATCCCCGAGCTCATGGCCGCGTGCGATGTCGTGGTCACCAGCTCGGGTGACACGTGCACCGAGGCACGGGTCGTCGGGCGGGGCTTGGTCCTGCTCGATGTGGTCCCGGGCCACGGCCGCGAGAACCTCACGCACCAACTCGAGCTCGGGAATGCCGCGGTGTGTATGCCCGACCCGCCAACGATCGCCGACGCTGTCACCACCTTCCTCGAGGACGAGGCGCGCACCGAACCCGAGCCGGTGCGGTCACGCGACGCGTGGGAGCTGCCGTTCCTCGCCGCGCTCGAGGGGATCGGCTACTCGCTCCGATAGCCCGTCGTCATTCCCGCCCGTCGAGGCGCCTCGGATAGCCTGCGCGCGCACGACCGACCGACCCGGGGAGTCAGCGGAGCGGAGCGAAGCGAAGCCGTGCTCGGACGAGCGGGACGGCGGAGCGGAGCGAACCCGAGGGGGCGAGGCACAGTGGCGCAATACCTGCCGATCCTGGCGATGATCGTGCTGGTCGTGTTGTTCGTGGCGCTCTCGTTCACCGCGTCGAAGCGGCTCGGGCCGCGGCGTCCCACATCGGCCAAGGAAGCGCCGTACGAGTGCGGCATCGTGCCCGAGCACGAGCCGGCCGAGCGCTTCCCGGTGAAGTTCTACCTGGTCGCGATGGCGTTCATCGTGCTCGACGTCGAGATCATCTTCTTGTATCCGTTCACGACGGTGATGCGGCCGTTGGGAACGTACGGCCTCGTCGCGATGGGCGTGTTTCTCATCGTGCTTCTCGTGCCGTTCGGCTATCTCTTGTCGACGGGCGCCCTTGACTGGGGACCCGCGCGCCGTGTGAGCGCGCGCATCTACGGACGCGTGTTACGCGCGACCGGCACACCCGGACGCGACGGTCTAGACCCCGCGCCCGCGGAGGAGAAGGTGGCGTAATGGGGATGGAGCAGATCCCCCACAACTTCCTCACGACGCGCCTCGAGGATCTCGTGAAGTGGGCGCGCCGAAACTCCGTGTGGCCGGCCACGTTCGGCCTTGCGTGCTGCGCGATGGAGATGATGGCCGCCGGCGCCGCGCACTACGACCTCGCGCGCTACGGCATGGAGGTCTTCCGTGCCAGCCCGCGCCAGGCCGACCTCATGGTGGTCGCCGGACGCCTCAGCCAGAAGATGGCACCCGTCCTTCGCCAGGTCTACGACCAGATGGTCGAGCCGAAGTGGGTCATCTCGATGGGCGTGTGCGCGAGCACAGGCGGCATGTTCAACAACTACGCGCTCGTGCAAGGGGTCGACCAGATCGTGCCGGTCGACGTGTACGTGCCTGGTTGTCCACCCGGACCAGAGACCTTGATGCACGGCATCCTCACGCTGCACGAGCAGATCCGAACCGGCGACCTGCTCGCGCGTCGCGGTGCGGGGCGCGGCGTCGGCATCCAGGTCGAGCAGCGCGACGGCACTCCGGTCGCCGTCCCGGCGCGGTCGGCGTAAGAGGAACACGGAGAGGATCTTCCCGGTGCCCGACGACGCCACCCCTCGTGAAGAAATTCACAAGGACAACGCGCACCCCGCGCCGACCGAGCAAGCGGCTGCGGCCGGGGTATCCCCGGCCGCAGCGAGCGAGGCAATGGAGGAAGTTGCCGCGATCGTCGAGAAGTTCCCGGGGACCGTGTTCCACAGCTCGCATGGGCAGCCCGTCGTCTACCTCGACCGCGCGGTGTGGCACGACGTCGCCGTGTTCCTGCGCGACGAGCAGGAGTTCACGCAGTGCCTCGACGTCACCGTCGTGGACCACCTCGCCGACGAGGTTCGCCTCACAGTCGACGGCGTGACACCGGAGCGGTTCGAGGTGGTCGCCAACTTGCTCTCGCACCCACGGAACCGGCGCATCCGCGCGATCTGCGAGGTGCCGGTCGACGACCCCACCGTCGCCAGCGTCACCGACCTATACCCCGGCGCCAACTTCGGTGAGCGGGAGGCCTACGACATGTTCGGCGTCACCTTCGAAGGCCACCCCGACCTCACGCGCATCCTGATGCCCGACGACTGGGTCGGGTACCCGCTCCGCAAGGACGACGCGCCGGGCCGTGTGCCGGTCGCGTTCAAGGGCGATCCAAGTCCCCGATGACGTGTTTGCCGCGCACTCCGCGCCGACCGAGCGAGCGTCCGCGGGCCGGGAGTCGAGTGGCTTTGCCGCTCGACTCCCAGGAGACGGAGCTCGCGAAGTCGACCAGCAAGGTGGTTCCCGGCCCGCAGCGAGCGAGGCAATGGAGATGAACGAGCACACCGTTACCGGGCTCCCCGCGGCCGAAGAGGAGCGTCTCAGTCGCCAGACCGACGAAGGCGCGCAAGAGATGCAGCGCGCGCAGCGCGAGATGATCCTCACCGGTGGGCTCTGGCCCGAGGACGACCAGACGATGATCGTCAACATGGGTCCGCAGCACCCGTCAACCCACGGCGTGCTGCGCGTGATGATGGAGCTCGACGGCGAGAACGTGCTGCGCGTGAAGCCCGTCATCGGTTACTTGCACACCGGCATGGAGAAGACCGGTGAAGAGCTGACGTATGTGCAGGGCGGCACGAACGTCACCCGCATGGACTATCTCGCGCCGCTCTCGAACGAGACCGTGTTCGCGCTCGCGGTGGAGCGGCTGCTCGATCTGGAGCTTCCACCTCGGGCGACCTGGATCCGCATGATGCTGTGCGAGATCTCGCGCCTGGAGTCGCACTTGCTGTTCCAAGCGACGAATGGCATGGACATCGGGGCGCTGTCGATGATGATCTACGGCTGGCGCGAGCGCGAGGAAGTGCTCCGGTACAAGGAGTACGTCACGGGTTTGCGGATGAACCACAACTTCATCCGGCCCGGCGGTGTCGCGGCTGACATGCCCGACGGTTGGGAGCAGGCGACCCTCGATCTGTGTGACACGGTCGAGCGGGGGATGCGCGACTACGAAGATCTGCTCAGCGAGAACCCGATCTGGCTGGAGCGTCTCGTCGGCGTCGGCCCGATCACCACCGAGCAAGCGTTGGCGCTCGGCGTGTCGGGCCCCATCCTGCGGTCCACCGGTTTCCCGTGGGACCTGCGCAAGGCGCAGCCGTACCTTGCGTACGACCAGGTCGACTTCGACGTGATCTACACGCAGAACGGCGACTGCTACGACCGCTACCTGATTCGCCTCTACGAGATCCGTGAGTCACTGAAGATCATCCGCCAATGCGTCGAGCGCATGCCCGCGGGTGACTACCGCGTGCAGGACGCCAAGATCACGCCGCCGCCACGCGCGCGCATCGACGAGTCGATGGAAGCGCTGATCCATCACTTCAAGCTCTTCACCGAAGGTTTCCGTGTGCCTCCTGGCGAGACGTACGTCGCAATCGAGTCCCCGCGCGGCGAGATCGGCTGCTACCTCGTCTCGGACAGCACCGGCAAGCCCGTCCGGCTACACATCCGCGGCCCGTCCTTCTACAACCTCCAGTCGATGGACGCGATGGTGGAAGGTTCGCTCGTCGCCGACGCGGTCGCGATCATCTCCAGCATCGACCCGGTCATGGGGGAGGTCGACCGATGAGCTTCACCGACACGGAACGCCGTCGCGCCGAGGAGCTCATCGCTCGTTATCCGCATGGGAAGTCCGCGCTGCTGCCGCTGTTGCACATGGCCCAGGACCGTGACGGCTACGTGACCCAGGACGCGATGCAGGACATCGCGGCGTTGCTCGGTCTCACGCCCGCGCTCGTGCTCGGGGCGTGCTCCTTCTACACGATGTTCAAGCGTGAGCCGATCGGACGCCTCGTGGTGTCGGTGTGCACCAACGTGTCGTGCCTCGTCAATGGCGGGCCGGCGCTGGTCGACTCGCTTCGGGCGCGCTACGCCGACGACCTCGACGTGCACGTCGAAGAGGTGGAGTGCATCGCCGCGTGCGATCTCGCGCCGGTGATGCAGGTGAACTACGAGTTCCACGGACCGGTGACGAGCGGCGCGGCGGTGGAGGTCATCGAGCAGTACAAGTCGGGCGCGCTCACGGCCCGCACGATCTCTGGAAGTCCCGCCGCGGCGAGTGTCAGCGGGGCGGGTACCACGGTCCGCAGAGAGCTCGCCAAGGGAGGGTGATGGCCGCGCAAGAGACACGCGTCATCACGAAGTTCCTGCGCGATCGCACCGACGACTCGTGGGAGTTCGCCGTCGCCCGCGAGCACAACCAGGCGTACTCCGCGCTCGAAAAGGCGTTGGGCATGGAGCCCGCGCAGCTCGTCGAAGAGGTCACGAAGTCCGGTCTCCGCGGTCGCGGTGGCGCCGGGTTCGGTACGGGCCAGAAGTGGTCGTTCCTCCCCAAGGATGTGTTCCCGCGCTACCTCGCGGTGAACGCCGACGAGGGGGAGCCAGCCACGTTCAAGGACCACATGCTCATCGAGCGCGACCCGCACCAGATCGTCGAGGGCTCGATCATCACTGCCTATGCCATCGAGGCGCACCACGCGTTCATCTACCTGCGGGGCGAGTTCGCGCTGGGCGCGGAGCGACTCCAGGCCGCGGTGGACGACGCGTACGCCAACGGCTTCCTCGGCAAGAACATTCTCGGCTCCGGCTTCGACCTCGAGCTGATCGTGCACCGGGGTGCGGGCTGCTACATCGCCGGCGACGAGACCGGGCTGCTCTCGAGTCTTGAAGGCGAGCGCGCGATGCCGCGCATCAAGCCGCCGTTCCCCGCAGTGCAGGGCTTGTACGCCGCGCCCACGATCGTGAACAACGTCGAGACGATGTCGGCGGTGCCGCACATCGTGGACCGCGGCGGGGAGTGGTACGCGGGCACGGGCGTCAACAAGTCCCTTGGTACACGCATCTTCTCGGTGTCGGGCAACGTCGAGAAGCCCGGGAACTACGAGGTCGAGCTCGGGATGACCTTCCGCGACCTCATCGAGGGGCTTGCCGGTGGGGTCGCGGGCGGCAAGCAGATGAAGTTCTTCATTCCCGGCGGGGCGTCGTCACCGTGGTTGCTGCCGGAGCATCTCGACGAGCCGCTCGACATGGACCGCGCCACGGAGCTCGGCACCATGCTCGGGTCGGGGGCGATCATGGTGTTCGACGAGACCGTCGACCCGGTGCTCGTCGCCTGGCGCATCGCCAAGTTCTTCGCGCACGAGTCGTGCGGCAAGTGCACGCCGTGTCGCGAGGGCTCGTGGTGGCTCGAGAAGGTGCTCTACCGGATGGCGAACGGGCTCGGCCGCGCCGACGACCTCGACCTGCTGCTCAGCTTCGGTAACAACATCTCTCCTGGCGTCACGTGGCCCCCAGGCCAGACGACGATCTGCCAGCTCGGGCCGAGCACGATGAGCCCGACGCTCAGCCTGCACAAGCACTGGGGCGACGAGATCCGGGCGCGTCTCGCGCAAGACGCCGAGCGCCGAACCACCCTCGAGGTGGCCGCCGGATGAGCGTGAGCTCCGTCCCGATGTCGCAGTGGCCCTCTGACCACCAGTACACGATCCCGGTGGCCGGCGACCAGGACGTCGTCTCGATCACGATCGACGACAAGGTCGTGCAGGTGCCGCGCGGCGAGCTGCTCATCAAGGCCGCGCAGGATCACGGCACGTACATCCCGCGGTTCTGTTGGCACGAGCGCATGAAGCCCGTGGGCATGTGCCGCATGTGCCTGGTCGAGGTCGAGGGCATGCGCGGCCTCCAGATCAGCTGCGCCACGCCGGTCGTCGACGGGATGATCGTGCGCACCGTGAGCGACACGGTGAGGTCAGCCCAGGACGGCATGCTCGAGTTCCTCCTCCTCAACCACCCGCTCGACTGCCCCGTGTGCGACCGCGGTGGCGAATGTCCGCTCCAGGACCAGACGCTCGCGTTCGGTCCTGGCGAGTCGCGCTACGTCGAGGAGAAGCGCCACTTCGAGAAGCCGATCGCGATCAGCGACCTCGTCATGCTCGACCGCGAGCGTTGCATCCAGTGTGGTCGCTGCACGCGCTTCGCATCGGAGCTGGCCGGCGATGCGCTCATCGACTTCGGCGGTCGGGGCGGCATGACCGAGGTCATCACGTTTCCCGACGAGCCGTTCAGCTCGTACTTCTCGGGCAACACCGTCCAGATCTGCCCAGTCGGCGCGCTCACGGCGCGCCCGTACCGGTTCCGGGCCCGCCCGTGGGACCTCGAATCGGTCGAGACGTCGTGCCAGACCTGCGCGGTCGGTTGCCGCGGCGCGCTCGAGTCCACGTCGAACCGGTTGGTCCGGCTGCTCGGTGTCGACTCCGAGCCGGTGAACCACGGCTGGCTGTGCGACAAGGGCCGGTACGGCTACGAGTGGGTGCACTCCGACGCCCGCGTGCGCGCGCCCGGCGTCCGGCGGGGCCCCGACCTCGAGGTCACCTCGTGGCCGCAAGCGCTCGACGCGGCGGCCGCCGCGCTCCGACGGGTCCGTGACGAGCACGGCCCGGCGACGATCGGCGTGCTCGGTGGAGCACGCGGCACCAACGAGGATGCCTACGCATGGGCGCGCTTCGCCAAGGGTGTGCTGCGCACCGACAACGTGGATGCCCAGCTCGCCGACGGGCTGCCCGGGGACGTTGTGCTTGGCATGCCACGCGCCACGATCTCCGACCTCGACCGGGCGCGCGCCATTGTGCTGCTCGGTCCCGATCTCAAGGAAGAACTGCCCGTCCTCTATCTGCGCGCCCGGCGCGCTGCGGTCGACTTCGGCGTGCCGCTGATCGACATCGCGGCGCGCGACCACGGGCTCACTCCGTACGCGTCACACGTGCTTCGACACTCGCCGGGCGTCATCGACCAGGCCGTCGACGGCGCGATCGCCGCGCTCGAAGGCATCGCCGGTGATGGTCCGGTCGTCGTCGTGGTCGGCCGGCCGTCGGTCGCCGAAGCTCCTGACGCCACGGTCTACGCCGCCGGTCGACTCGCGGCGGTGCCTGGTGCTCGCTTCCTGTCGGCCCTGCCGCGCGCGAACACACGCGGCGCGCTGGATCTCGGGCTCACTCCCGGCTTCCTCCCAGGACGAGTGACGCTCGACGCGGGGCGTGATCACGTGAGCGCC
The DNA here is from genome assembly GCA_040881685.1 of Acidimicrobiia bacterium. Classification (NCBI taxonomy): domain Bacteria; kingdom Bacillati; phylum Actinomycetota; class Acidimicrobiia; species Acidimicrobiia bacterium. The sequence continues at coordinate 12,931 of JBBECS010000010.1, forward strand.
GTGTGGGGTGGCGTGCCCGAGGCGTCAGGTCTCGACGCCGAGGGAATCCTGCGGGCCGCGGCCGACGGTCGCATCAAGGCGCTGGTGCTCGTGGGGTGCGACCTGTTCACCGACTTCCCCGATCGTGCGCTCGCCCACGCCGCGCTGGCCGCGGCCGAGCGGGTGGTGTGTGTCGGCGTGTTCCCCGACGACGCGGCCGAGCGCGCCGACGTGTTCCTTCCGACGACCGTGTGGGGCGAGCACGCGGGCACGACGACCAACCTCGAAGGTCGTGTGCTGGTCCTCCGCCGCAAGGTCACGCCCGAAGGACTCACGATGGAGGGTTGGCGGATCGCGGCCGAGCTCGCTGCGCGCCTCGGCTCCGAGTGGGGACTCGAGACGATCGACGAGGTGCAGGACGAGATCGCGTCCGTGGCATCGGCGTTCGCCGGTGTCGACGCGGCCCTCCTGCGCCGGGCGCGTGACGGCGTCGTGCTCCCGCTGGCCGAGCACATCGGTGAGGTCACGTTCGCGCCCGCGCCGCCCGCCGCGGGCGTCACGTGGGAGCCGTTGCGACCCTCCTCCACTGAGCCCGCGAACGGCCATGGCGAGCTGACGCCTACCGCGCCACCGGTCGAGCTCCATGTGTGGTCGGGTGACGCTGCGCCGCCCCAAGCGGCTCCCATCGACGCCTACGCGCTGCGTCTCGTTGCCGCCCGCACGCTGTACGGGAACGACCGGGTCACCTCGGCGTCACCGTCGCTCGCTCCGCTGGCCGAAGCCCGCGCGCGGTTGCTCGTGAGCCGCCGTGACCAGGAGCGCATCGGCGTGGAAGACGGGACGACCGTGCGCGTGATCTCCCCCCGCGCGTCGCTCGACCTCCCGGTGCACACCGATCCGTCGACACCCGAAGGCGTGGCGTTCCTCGCGGTGAACCGCGACGGACCCGGCGCGCCCGAGCTCATCGACCTCACCGCGCCCGTCACCGACGTCCGCGTGGAGACCCTTTCGTGAGGGGGATGTTCGGCATCGACCCGCTCCTCGTGGGCGACATCGACTTCACGGTCGTGCTGATCGTGCTCGTGAAGACGACCGTGGTGTTCGCGCTGCTGCTCGTTGCGGTCATGTTCTACATCTGGTTCATGCGCAAGGTGATCGCCGACATGCAGAACCGGATCGGGCCGCAGCGCGCAGGTCCGTTCGGGATCCTCCAGACGCTCGCCGATGGCATCAAGCTCTTCTTCAAGGAGCAGTCGGAGCCCGCGACCGCCGATAAGCGCGTGTTCCGGCTCGCGCCGTACTTGTCGATCCTGCCGGCCTTCCTCGCGTTCTCGATCGTGCCGATCGGTGGCGTCGTGTCGATCGCCGGTCATCGCACGTTGCTCCAGCTCGCCGACCCGCCGGTCGGTGTGCTGTTCCTGCTCGCGATGTCGGGCATCGGGCTCTACGGAGTGATGCTCGCCGGTTGGTCGTCGGGCTCGAAGTACCCGCTGCTCGGTGCCGTGCGCGCGTCGGCGCAGCTGCTCTCCTACGAAGCTGCGATGGGACTGGCCATCGTTGCGGTGCTCATCCAGTCGGGCACGCTCTCGACCCGGGAGATCGTGGACGGGCAAGCGTGGGACGGCATCGGGTCGATTGCCAACAGCTGGTACTGGGCGCAAGTGGCGATCGTGCCGTTTGTCATCTTCCTCATCGCGGCGATGGCCGAGACCAACCATCCACCGTTCGATCTCGTGGAAGCCGAGCAAGAGCTCGTCGGCGGGTTCCACACCGAGTACACGGGCATCCGCTTCGCCATCTTCTTCCTCGCCGAGTTCATGAACCTCATCACGATGTGCGCCATCGCAGTCACGCTGTTCCTCGGAGGACCGTCGGGCCCGAGCTTGACGGGACTCGGCGTCGCCGGCGACAGCTGGCTCAACACGTGGGTGATGCCCGTCGCGTGGTTCATGGTGAAGCTGCTCGTGTTGCTGTACGCAACGGTGTGGGTGCGGGCGTCGCTCCCGCGCCTTCGCTACGACCAGCTCATGAACTTCGGCTGGAAGGTACTCATCGAGGTGGGCTTCGTCTGGGCGATGATCCTCGCGGTGCTCGAGGTCGCCCGTGACCCGGGTGACAACTTCTGGGACATCGCCCCGGTAGCCCTCGGCGCTCTGGTCGGCGCGGCGATCATCCTCGGCGTCCTCTATCTCTGCATCCCCAAGCGCGAAGAAATAGAGGAGATCAGGTGAGGGGCGGCGAGCGAACGCAGAGAGCGAGCTCGCGGGAGTGGCGAGCGGCCGCGGGCCGGGTATCCCGGCCCGCAGCGAGCACGACCAAGAATGAGGAGATCCGCTGATGGGGCGTTTCGGTGGGTTCCTCGTGACGATCACGCAGGTGTTCAAGCCGAAGCTCACCGGTGACTACCCGAAGCACAAACGCGCCAAGCCCGAGCGCTTCCACGGCCGTCACGTCCTCAATCGCTACGAAGACGGGATGGAGAAGTGCATCGGCTGCGAGCTCTGCGCGGGTGTGTGTCCGGCGCGCTGCATTTACGTGCGCGGCGCCGACAACCCGCCCGACGCTCCCGTGTCGCCGGGTGAGCGCTACGGATTCGTGTACGAGATCAACTACTTGCGCTGCATCCACTGCGATCTGTGCGTGGAGGCGTGTCCGACGGAGGCGATCACCGAGAGCAAGCTCCTCGAGTTCTCCTTCACGAACCGTGAAGATGCCATCTACACGCGCAGCGAGCTGCTCGTCGACGACGAGGGTCGGGCGCGCCGCCAGCCGTGGGAGCTGTGGCTCGGTGGCGAGGACGACCACACCAGCGCCTGGATGCGGGCGACGTCGTCGTCAGGTGCCGCGGACTACGAGGGCCGCGTGAACTGGTCAGGTGAGCTCGGCTTCGGTGTGCGCGAGCCCGAGAAGGGCCAAGGAGACGCAGCGGAGCCCTGGCCGGATGGCCGGGAGGGCGGAGCGGAGTCGACCAGTGGAGGAGACGCAGCGGAGCCCTGGCCGGATGGCCGGGAGGGCGGAGCGGAGTCGACCAGTGGAGGGGGCGCGTGACCGCCGTCCTCTTCTTCGTGTTCGCCGCGGCCGCGCTGGGCGGCGCGTTGGGCGTGATCCTGTCGCGCAACCCGGTGCACTCCGCGCTCTGGCTGGTGGTCACGCTCCTGAGCGTTGCCGTGTTCTTCCTGCTCCAGGACGCAGAGCTCGTCGCGGCGGTGCAGGTGATCGTCTATGCGGGCGCGATCGTCGTGCTCTTCCTCTTCGTGATCATGCTCCTCGGGGTCGACCGCGAAGAGACGTTGAGCGATCCCGTCCGCCTCCAACGTCCGGCCGCGATCGCGCTCGGAGCACTGGTGCTGGCCGAGGTCGTGTTCCTCGCCGGTCACGAGTGGGCGACCGGCGCGAGCACCGGGCACGGCGTACCGATCAGTGGTCCTGATCTTCAGGGCAAGGATCTCGGCAACAACATCGAGCGGGTCGCGCGTGTGCTGTTCACCGACTTCCTGTGGCCGTTCCAGATCACGGCCGCGCTGCTGGTCGTCGCCGTGGTCGGCGCGATCGTCCTGGCCCGTCGGAGTGGCGAGCGTCCCGATCAGGAGACGGCCTCTGAGCCGAGCGACCGCGCCGTAGGTACCCTGCGGCGTCCGCAGCGAGGCGGCCGCCCAGGTGAAGTGGAGCGGCCCGGCCCGCAGGGCCAGGAGCGGGAAAGGTGATCCTCGGTCTGGAGATCACCGGCAGCTACTACCTGATCGTCGCCGCGCTGATGTTCACGATCGGCGCGGTCGGGCTGCTCGTGCGGCGCAACGTGCTCGTGATGTTCATGTGCGTCGAGCTGATGCTGAACGCGGTGAACCTCACGTTCGTCACCTTCGCCGAGATGCTCGACGACATCGCGGGCCAGGTGCTCGTGTTCTTCACGCTGGTGGTTGCCGCCGCGGAAGTGGCAGTGGGGCTCGCGATCATTGTTGCGATCTTCCGGCGCCGCCGCGGCGCCACAGCTGACGACCTCGACGTCCTGCAGGGCTGATGGCGCGCGATCTGCTCGATCTCGTTTGGCTCGTACCGCTGTTCCCACTGCTCGGAGCGGCGGTGCTCTTGCTATTCGGTCGCCGCATCGGCGAGCCCAAGGCCGGCTGGGTGGGCTCCGGGATGATGGGGCTGGCGTTCCTGTGGTCGGTGGTCACTTTCTTCGCGCTGCACGACCTGCCCGCGCACGAGCGGGGCCATGTGACCACCATCTTCGAATGGCTTCCGTCGGGGGGCCTGCACGTCGACATGGGCTTCCTGGTGGACCCGCTCTCCGTCACGTTCATCCTCTTCGTCACCGGCGTGGGCACGCTCATCCACGTGTTCGCGGTGTGCTACATGCATGGCGACGAGCGGTTCTCGCGCTTCTTCGCGTACATGAACCTGTTCTGCGCCTCGATGCTGATTCTCGTGCTCGGCTCGAGCTTCCTCGTCACCTTCCTCGGTTGGGAAGGCGTGGGCCTGTGCTCGTACCTGCTCATCTCCTTCTGGTTCGAGCGGCGCGGCGCGGCACTCGCAGGCAAGAAGGCGTTCATCACCACGCGCATCGGCGACGTCGGCTTCATGATCGCGATGCTCCTGATCTTCCTGAAGGTCGGCAGCCTCGACTACTCGGCGCTCGGCGCGGCGGAAGGTCTGGCCAACGGCACCGCCACCGCGGTTGCGCTGCTCCTCCTGCTCGGAGCAGTGGGCAAGAGCGCGCAGTTCCCGCTGCATTTCTGGCTGCCCGACGCGATGGAGGGCCCCACACCGGTCTCCGCGCTCATCCACGCCGCGACCATGGTCACCGCGGGCGTGTTCCTTGTGGCGCGCGCTCATCCGTACTTCGAGGCGAGCGGCGACGCGATGACAGTCGTCGCGTGGGTGGGCGCCGGGACGGCGTTGCTCGCGGCGACGGTCGCGCTCGTGCAACCCGATATCAAGCGGGTGCTCGCGTACTCCACGATCAGCCAGATCGGCTTCATGTTCCTTGCGCTCGGCGTGGGCGCGTACGCCGCCGCCATCTTCCACGTGGTCACGCACGCCTTCTTCAAAGCCACGCTCTTCCTCGGTGCCGGCTCCGTGATCCACGGCAACGGCGACAACCAGGACATGCGCGTGATGGGCGGCTTCCGCAAGTACCTGCCGCTCACCTCGCTGGCGATGGTCATCGCGTGGCTCGCCATCGCGGGCGTGCCGCCGTTCTCCGGCTTCTGGTCGAAGGACGAGATCCTGTCCAAGGCGTTCTTCGCCGACGAGTACGGCGTCTGGATCTTCGGCGTGGCGGCTGCGCTGCTCACTGGCTTCTACATGACGCGCCTCGTCTTCCTCGTGTTCTTCGGCAACGAAAGATGGCTCCCAACCGTGTCGGGAGGTAGTGACGACAACGCCGAGCGAACGCCCGCGGGCGGGGTATCCCCGCCCGCAGAGAGCGAGGCCATGGTTTGGGACCCAGCGGAGCCCACCGTTGCCTTCGGTGAGCCACCGCGGGTCGTGTCGCACGTCCGCCACGATGCGGAGCGAGGGGCCGTGGCCGGGGTATCCCCGGCCGCAGCGAGCGACACCATGGAGGTGAACGAGGCGCCGCCCGCGATGGCGATGCCGGTCCTCGCGCTCGCGGGGCTCGCGGTCGTCGGCGGGCTCATCAACATCCCGCTGAAGGGACTCGAGTTCCTGACCGAGTGGCTGCACCCGTCGTTCGCCGACGTGCACGAGACCCATACACCGTCGTTCGTCGACGGCTTGGCCCTCGCCGGCGTGTCGGTCGTTGTCGGCCTGGTCGGCATCGGGCTCGCGGTCGCGCTCTACCGCCACGGCCTCGCCGCGACCGATCGCGACCCTGCCGTCGAGCGCCTCGGCCCACTCGGGCGCGTGTTCGGTCACGCGTACTACTTCGACGCCGGTGTCAGCCGCCTGGTCGATGGTCCGATGCGCCGGGCGGCCACGTGGCTCAGCGCGACGGCCGACGCGCGCGGCGTCGACGGCGTGGTCAACGGCGTCGGCACGCTCGTGCAGCGCGCCGCACTCGGGTTACGTCGGGTCCAGAGCGGGCTGGTGCGCAGCTATGCGCTGTGGATCGTGATCGGCGCCGCCGGCCTGCTCCTCTTCTTCCTCCTCTACGCGGGTCGCTGACGTGCCAACCGACTTTCCGATCCTCAGTGCGCTGATCGTCACGCCGATCATCGGCGCGCTCGTCGTCATCGCGATGCCGGTGCGCCGCCCGGAGTACGTCCGGCTGGCCGGGTTCATCTTCTCGTTCGCGACGCTCGCACTCGCCGGATGGCTGCTCTTCCACTACGAGGGCGGCGGGGGCTACCAGTTCGTCGAGCGGGAACAATGGCTCGGCGACCTCGGCGTCCAGTACAAGGTCGGCGTCGACGGCATCAGCCTCTTCATGATCGTGCTGAACGCGCTGCTGTTCCCGATCGCGCTGTTCGCGTCAGCATCGATCACGGAGCGGGCCAAATCGTTCTTCGTATGGATGCTGGCCCTCGAGGCCGCGCTCATGGGCGTGTTCCTCGCGCTCGACCTCATCGCGTTCTTCGTGTTCTTCGAGTTCGTGCTCGTGCCGATGTACTTCCTCATCCTCGGCTGGGGCCACGGACGGCGGAACTACGCCGCGCTGAAGTTCTTCATCTTCACGATGGCCGGATCGGCGTTCCTGCTGGTCGGCCTGCTCGTGCTCGCGTTCTTGCACCGCGACGACACCGGCATCCTCACATTCGATCTCGGCACACTCACGGCGTGGGCGCCCGACGGGCTCGATCCGGGCGCGGCCAAGGCGTTGTTCTTCGCCTTCTTCGCCGCGTTCGCGGTCAAGGTGCCGCTGTTCCCGTTGCACACATGGCTGCCCGACGCGCACACCGAGGCGCCGACTGCGGGCTCGGTCATCCTGGCCGGCCTGTTGCTGAAGATGGGTGTGTACGGTTTCTTGCGCTTCTCGTTGCCGCTCTTCCCCCAGGCTTCGGTGGACCTGGCGCCGGTGCTCCTCGTGCTGGCGACGATCGGGATCATCTACGGGGCGATCGTCGCGGCGATGCAGCCCAACGTGAAGCGCATCGTGGCGTACTCGTCGGTCGCGCACATGGGCTTCGCGGTGCTCGGCGTCTTCGCATTGACCACCCAGGGGCTCGACGGTGGCGTGTTCACGATGATCAGTCACGGTCTCACCACGAGCGCGCTGTTCCTCCTGCTCGGCATGCTGTACGACCGCCGCCACACCTATGAGGTGGACGCCTACCGCGGGTTGTGGAAGGTCATGCCGGTGCTGGGTGGGCTCTTCTGCGCGGCCGCGTTCGCGTCGATCGGCTTGCCCGGATTCTCCGGGTTCATCGGCGAGTTCCTCACGCTCATCGGCACGTTCGTCCTCGAGAAGCCGTACGCGATCGTGGCCGCGATCGGAGTGGTGCTGGCCGCGGTGTACCTGCTGTGGGTGTTCCAGCGCACGTTCATGGGCCGCCCGACGGGCGAGAACGCCGGGATGAAGGACGTCAGCTTCCGCGAGCTGGCGTGCGTCGTGCCGCTGCTCGGTCTGTCGCTGTTCCTCGGCATCTACCCCAAGCCGGTGCTGGACATCATCGAACCCGACGTCAAGGAAGTCATCCAGCAGGTCGAACGCGGAAGCGACTACAAGGCACCCGAGTCTTCCTTCGAAATCACATCCAGTGATGGCACGAGAGAGACGCACAAGTGATCGCGCTCATCGAGGGGAAGATCCTCGGGCCCGACATCGACTATCTCGCCATCGCGCCGGTGCTGGCGCTCGCGGCCGCCGCGCTCGTCGTGATCCTGGCCAAGGCGATCCTGCGCAAGCGCGGCCCCGTCAACCAGATCTCGCTCGGCGTGTCGATTGTCGGCGTGGTCGCCGCGGGCGTCATCCTCGGCTTCCAGTGGAACGACGTGCGTGACCACGGCGCCATCACCACGATCGCCGGGGCCGTACGCGTCGACACGTTCGGTGTCTTCCTCGGCGTGGTGGTGATCGCGGCCGCGGCCATGGCGTTGTTCCTCGCCGCGTCGTACCTCGACCGGGAGGGTCTGGAAGCGCCCGAGTACTACGCGCTGATGCTGCTCTCGGCCGCGGGCATGCTCACGATGACCACGGCGAACGACCTCATCGTGGTGTTCCTCGCGCTCGAGCTGCTCTCGATCCCGCTCTACGTGCTTGCCGCGTTCGACCGGCGGCGGCTGTCGTCGCAGGAGTCGGGCATCAAGTACTTCGTGCTCGGGGCGTTCTCGTCCGCAGTGTTCCTCTACGGCGTCGCGCTGACCTACGGCGCCACGGGCACAACGTCGCTCACCGGCATCGCCGACTTCCTCGCGAAAAACACGCTCTTCGAGCAAGGCACGCTGCTCGCGGGCCTCGCGATGTTGCTCGTGGGCGTGGGATTCAAGGTGGCGGCTGTGCCGTTCCACATGTGGACGCCCGACGTGTACCAGGGCGCGCCCACACCCGTCACCGCGTTCATGGCGTCGGCCACAAAGGCGGCCGGCTTCGCCGCGCTCCTGCGGGTGCTCGGCGTCGCGTTCCCGCTGTACCGCACCGACTGGCGCCCCGCGATCTGGGTGCTCGCCGCGCTGTCATTGATCGTGGGGAGCGTCGCCGCGGTGGTGCAGACCGACGTGAAGCGCATCCTCGCCTACTCGTCGATCGCGCACGCGGGCTACATCCTCATCGGGCTCCAGGCCGACAACCCGCGCGGTCGTCAGGCCGCGCTGATCTATCTCTTCGTGTACGCCTTCATGACCGTCGGTGCGTTCGCGGTGATCACGGTGGCCACCCGCAAGGGTGACGACCATCACTCGCTCGACGACTACCGCGGCCTCGCGTTGCGCCGTCCTGTCGTCGGCGGACTGCTCGCGTTTTTCGTGCTCGCGCAAGCGGGTGTGCCGCTCACGGGTGGCTTCGTGGTCAAGCTCCAGGTGTTCGCGTCCGCGGTGGACGCCGGCGAGTACGGCCTCGCGGTCATCGGCGTCCTGGCCGCGGTCATTGCCGCGTTCTTCTACCTGCGCATTGCCGTGACGCTTTTCAACAAGCCCGACGGCGACGAGCCCGCAGAAGCCGCGTCAGAGGAAGACCGTCCCGTCGACGCCTGGACCGGCACCGTGCTCGCGGTCACCACCGCAGCAGTCCTGTTCGCCGGCATCCTCCCCGGCGCGTGGCTCACGTTCGCCAAAGACGCGACTTTCCTCCTCTAAAGCCCTCGTTTTGGCGTCGCTCACTGTCGAAGAGCGACAGCTATCGACGCCAAACCGAACGGTTGGTCAAGGGACTCAGCTCGCGCGTCTGCGCCAGAACCTTCGGAGTCGTTGCAAACCCGGACGGCGTTCGAGATCGTCGAGGGTGGTCGACGCGGCCTCGTACGCGCTGTCGATGACCTCGCGGCCGCCGGAGAAGTCGAAGAACTCGCGGTCGTCGACCGGCGGTGGGAGCACGATGAGCTCGACCTCCTTCGGGAACCACTGCAGCTCCAGTTCGAGGCGCAGGTCACGCGAGATGGCGAACGCGCGCACCAGCACGTCGAGCGGCGAGCGGATCGATCGGTTCCCGACCGGGTCCGACACGTCGAGCAGGAAGATGCGGTCGATCGGTCCGGCGAGGGCGTGGGAGATCGGGACGAGGTTCACCACCGCGCCGTCGACGAGCGTGTGCCCGTTGAGCTTCACGGGCGGAAAGATCCCTGGGAGCGCGGCGCTCGCGAGCAGCGCAGGCGGGAGCGACCCGCTGACGATGACGATCTCGTCGCCGGTGTCGAGATCGGTGGTCACCACGCGCATCGGGATCTGGAGGTCGGAGAAGGTCGGTGCGACCTCCGCGCGCTCGATCACGCCTTCGAGGCCGCGGCTCGGGATCAGGTGATCGTCGCGGCGCAGGATGTTCCAGGCCCTGCGCAGGGCGCCGCCCGGGAAGACCGTGTCGCCGTCGAGGCTGCACCACACCTTGTCGAGGTGGTCGACCTTCTCCATCGTGGGCGAGGTGGCGAGGGCCGCGCCGTTCAGTGCGCCGGCCGACGTCCCGACGATCACGTCCGGCAGGATGCCGCGCTCCACGAGGGCGCGCAGCATCCCGACCTGGCCGACACCCTGGTTGGCTCCGCCCGAGAGCACGAACGCGGTGACCGGCTCGCTGCGCGCCCGTCCCGGGCGGAGGATGCTGGTCACCCTCCGATGGTCGCGCGTGCCGGGACCAATGCGGCGCCGGAGCACAACGGAGGCGCTCGCCAGCGAGCGATCGCCCGCGGGGCGGGTATCCCGACCCGCAGAGAGCGAGCGCGTCGACTGGAGTTGAGGAAGCGCGGAGGGCCACATATAGGCTGCCGCGGGCAAGGCCCCGGAGCGTTCGCAGAGGGCGGAGACCTTGGTCACAGAGTTCTATCGGGACTATCTCGCGGTGGCCGTGCTGATTGGCGCGGCGCTGCTCATGGTCGGCGCGATGCTCGGCGCCGGTCGTCTGTTGCGTCCGGTGCGTCCGCAGCCGGAGAAGTACGTCACCTACGAAGCGGGGTCCGACCCCGTCGCCGGATGGGGGCAGTCGAATGCCCGCTACTACATCTACGCGTTGCTCTTCTTGATCTTCGACGTGGAAGCGGTGTTCATCTTCCCGTGGGCGGTCGGCCTCGAAGGGCTCGACTGGTTCGGCCTCGTCGAAATGACGGTGTTCATCGTGCTGCTCGCGCTCGGCCTCGTGTACGCCTGGCGCAAGGGAGTGCTGCGGTGGGCGTGACCGAACGACGCGCGGCACACAGCGAACCAGCAGCACGACCCGATGGAGGAGAAGTGCTGCGGTGGGCTTAATGGAGAAGGGCAAGCTGCCGAAGCCGCTCACCTGGCTCCTCAACTACAGCCGTAAGTACTCGCTCTGGATGTTCCAGTGGGGTCTCGCGTGCTGCGCGATCGAGATGGGGGCCGCGCTCGCCAGCCCGCGCTACGACATGATGCGGCTCGGCGTCATCCCGTTCCCAGCCAGCCCGCGCCAGGCCGACCTCGTCGTGATCTCCGGAACCGTCACCGACAAGATGGCGCCGGCCATCAAGCGCCTCTACGAGCAGATGCCCGACCCGAAGTACGTCATCTCGATGGGCGCGTGCGCGAACTGCGGCGGTCCGTACTGGGACTCGTACTCGGTCACGAAGGGTGTCGACCAGATCATCCCGGTCGACGTGTACGTGCCCGGCTGCCCACCGCGCCCCGAGGCGTTGCTGCAAGGCATTGTGCTGCTCCAGGAGCGGATCCAGAACGAGGGTCTCGGCAACGACGAGCTCGCGATGCGCTGGCGGGGGCAGCCGAACGGCGAAGCGATCGGCGGCGGTGCCCTGATGGGTGCCGCGCAGTCGGAGTCCACCGGAGCGAGCGTTGGCTGACGACACTTCGCCCGACGACGCACCCGAGGACGCGCCCGCGCCGGAGCCCAACCCCGCGAGCGGCCAGCAAGGCGGTCCCCCGGCCGGAGAGAGCGAGCCAATGGAGCAGCACGATGCGCTGCTGGCGCTTCTGAAAGGCGCGGGGTTCAACGGGAACGCGATCGTCGAGACCGCCGACGCGCACGGCGGGCTCGTGGTCCGAGTGGCCAACGCTCAGTGGAAGCGCGCGGCCGAAGTTGCCAAAGAGCACCTCGCGTGCGACTACCTGTCCTTCATCTCGGGCATCGACTGGCAGCCCGCGCCGCGCGAAGGGGACGAGGCCGGCGGTGACTCGTCGGCGCCGGTGCAACCCACCGAGATGACGTTCGGTGCCGCCGGGTCCGCGGGTCGCTTCCAGGTGTTCGCGCACGTGCAGTCCACCACCAAGCATTGGGGCGTCACCTTCAAGACCGACGTCGACGACGCCGACCCGCGGGTCGAGTCGTGGGTGCCGGTGTACGCAGGCGCCGACTGGCACGAGCGCGAGTGCTGGGAGATGTACGGCTTCACCTTCGACGGCCACCCCAGCCTGCGCCACCTCTACCTACCGTTCGAGTTCGAGGGACACCCGCTGCGCAAGGACTACTCGTTGCTGGCGCGGTTCGTGAAGCCGTGGCCCGGCCTCGTAGATGTCGAGCCGATGCCCGGTGAGCCGGCGGGGAGCGAGAGTCCCGAAGGGTCGGCCGGGGTAACCCCGGCCGAATCGAGCGAGCCGTTGGAGACGGGTGAAGCGTGACCGATCTCCAGATCGATCCCGCGGCCATGCGCCACCTCGCCGAAGCGCAAGTGAACGTCGAGCTGGACACCGGCGACATGATCCTCAACCTCGGCCCGCAGCACCCGGCCACGCACGGCACGCTGCGCCTCGTCGTGCGTCTGGACGGCGAGCGCGTGCTCGCCGCCGACCCGGTGATCGGATACATGCACCGCGGCTACGAGAAGCTCACCGAGTTCCGCACGTACCCACAGGTCACCACGCTCATCAACCGCATCGACTGGCTCTCGAGCTTCGCCAACGAGGTCCCGTTCATGGACGCGGCCGAGAAGCTCATGGGCATCGAGGCGCCGCCGCGTGCGTATTGGATCCGCACCACGCTCACCGAGCTGTCGCGCATCGCCACCTTCCTGCTGTTCCTCGGCGAGATGGGCCTCCAGGTCGGCGCGCTCACGCCCGCGTTCTACGGCTTCCGCGATCGCGAGCACGTGCTCAACCTCATCGAGGCGGCGACCGGCGGGCGCTTCCACCCCAACTTCAACCGCATCGGCGGCCTCAAGGACGACCTCCCGTGGGGGTGGATCGCCGAGACGCGCTCCACGATGAAGATCGTTCTCGACGCGTGCGACCAGTTCGAAGACCTCGTGCTCGGCAACGAGATCTTCGAGGCGCGCACGCGCGGCATCGGCATCATCCCCGGCGATATCGGCACGAACTACGGCGTGTCGGGGGCCAACCTGCGCGCGTCGGGCGTCGACTGGGACTTGCGGCGCGACGGCCGTCCGTACCTCGCGTACCCCGAGCTCGACTTCAAGGTCTGGACGCACACCGACGGCGACTCGTACGCGCGCTACTGGGTCCGACTCCAGGAGACGCGCGAAGCGGCGCGCATCGTGCTCCAGTGCCTCGAGGGCATGCCAGCCGGCCCGATCATGGCGAAGGTCCCGCGCATCATCAAGGTGCCGGAGGGCGAGGTCTGGGTCGAGACGGAGAACCCGCTCGGGCAGATGGCGTACTACGTGATCTCGAAGGGCGCGACCGGCCCGTTCCGCGTGAAGATCCGCTCCGCGTCGTTCAGCAACGTCTCGATCCTGCCGTGGCTGCTCCAGGGCGTGTTCGTGCCCGACGTGATCACGATCCTCGCCAGCCTCTACTTCATCCTCGGGGACATCGACCGATGAGCCGCAGCGGAGCCGCGGGCGAGGAGCGCAGCGGAGTCGTGCTCGGACGAGCGAGACGACGCAGCGGAGCGACCCGTGTTGGCGGCCCGGCACGGCGTAGCGAAGGCGACCCGAGAAGGTGATCTCCTTGTTGTCGCCGATCGCGCTCGACATCGGTTGGGGCACCACGCTCGCGATCAAGACGATCGTGGTGCTGGCCATCATTCCGGCCGGCGCGCTCATCCTTGGCTACGTCTTCCTGCTCAAGGTGATGAGCCACATGCAGAGTCGGCTCGGGCCGATGGACCCCGGCGGATTCCACGGCTGGTACCAGCTCATCGGTGACGGCCTCAAGTTCCTCCAGAAGGAAGACGTGATGCCTGCGCAGGCCGACCGGCGTGTATTCGCCGCCGCGCCCGCGGTCATCGTGCTGTCCACTTTCCTCGTGTTCGCGGTGATCCCGATGGGTCCCGACCTCGTGGTGAAGCCGCTCGACGTCGGCGTGTTCTACGCACTGGCAGTGTCGAGCCTGTCGGTCATCGGTGTACTGATGGCAGGCTGGGCGAGCGCCAACAAGTTCGCGTTGCTCGGTGCGCTGCGCGCCGCCGCGCAGCTCATCGCGTACGAGCTACCGCTGCTGCTCGCGGTGGTGGGAGTGGTCGTGCAGGCCGGCACGATGAACCTGCAGGAGATCGTCGGTGCGCAGCAGAACGGCGAGATGTTCGGGTTCGGAGCCCTGGGCAATCCATACATCTTCACGCAGTTCATCGGCTTCGGCTTATTCCTCGTTGCGTCGCAAGCCGAGCTCACGCAGACACCCTTCGACATGCCCGTGGCCGAGAGCGAGCTGGTCTCGGGGTACATGGTCGAGTACACGGGCTTCCGCTTCCTCTTCTTCTTCATCGGCGAGTTCGGGACCGCGTTCGGGTTCGCGGCCCTCGCGGCGACGCTGTTCCTCGGTGGTTGGTCGATCCCGGGTGTGCACGGCGACTGGGCCAACATCCTCGGGCCGGGCGTGCTCTTCGCCAAGCTCATGATCGTGGCCTTCCTCATGTTCTGGGTTCGCTTCACATATCCGCGCCTTCGCGAGGACCAGCTCCAGGCGCTCGCGTGGAAGTTCCTCATCCCGATCGGCCTCGCCAACATCCTCCTTACTGGCGCACTCAAGGTGGCCTTCTGATGGCGTTTCCCAAGCCTCCTGGCCTGCTCAAGGGATTGGGCGTCACGCTCAAGACCATGCTCAAGCCCGCGGTCACGGTGCAGTACCCGCACGAGAAGGAAGCACCTGCGCCCCGAGCCCGCGGCGTGATCGCACTCAAGGAGGAGAACTGCACGGTCTGCATGCTGTGCGGTCGTTCCTGCCCCGACTGGTGCATCTACATCGAGGGCCACAAGGAGCAACGCCCGCCGCGTCGCGAAGGCGGGCGCCCGCGCTCGGTCAGCGTGCTCGACCGCTTCGACATCGACTACGCGCTCTGCATGTACTGCGGCATCTGCGTCGAGGTGTGCCCATTCGACGCGCTCTTCTGGAGCCCCGAGTACGAGTACTCCGAGTTCTCGATCTCGAACCTGCTGCACGACAAGGCCAAGCTCGGCGAGTGGATGGAGTCCGTCCCCGAGCCGGAGCCCCTGGAAGCCGGCGCTGAAAGTGGCAAGAAATGATGCGGCGACTGGAGCGAAGCGGAGGGAGCTCGCCAGCGAGCGAACGCCCGCGCCTCGGGTATTCCGAGGCGCAGAGAGCTAGCGCATAGAGATGTGGGAGCGGGACATCGCCTTCTGGGTCATCGCGTTGGCGATGGCTGCCGCGTCGCTCGGCGTTGTGCGGTCGCGAAACGTCGTCCACGCCGCGCTGTTCCTCGTCGTCGTGCTCGCTGGCGCCGCCGCGATGTACATCCTGCTCGTGGCCGAGTTCGTGGCCTGGGTGCAAGTGCTGATCTACATCGGCGCGGTCGTGATCCTGTTCCTGTTCGGCATCATGCTCACCCGCGCGCCGATGGGAGCCGAGGAGGGCCAGCTCGACAACGACCAACGGTGGGCGGCCGGGGTCGTCGCGCTGTTCGTGCTCGGCGTCCTGGTCGCGCTCCTCGTCGACGCGTTCGGCGGCAAGGAGATCGTGTTCAACGACGCGCTCGTCCAGCGGGGTCGAACCGCCGCGGTGAGCGATTCCCTCTTCCGAGACTTCCTCGTCCCGTTCGAGGTCGTCTCGATGCTGTTGCTCGCCGCGCTCGTCGGCGCGGTCGTCCTGGCGCGGCGGGACTGAGGGGCACCGTGGAGCTCAACTACTTCCTCGTCCTCTCCGCGTTCCTGTTCTGCGTCGGCGTGTACGGCGTGCTCGCTCGCCGCAACGGCGTCCTCGTGCTCATGAGCGTCGAGCTCATGCTCAACGCAGTGAACATCAACCTGATCGCGTTCTCGGCGTTCAACGCCGACATCGGGGGTCAGATCTTCGCCTTGTTCGTGATCACCATCGCGGCGGCCGAGGTCGGCGTCGGGTTGGCGATCGTGCTGCTCATCTACCGCAACCTCCGGAGCCCCGACCTCGACAAGATCGACCAGCTCAAGGGCTGACGGATGCTCGACGCCGCCTGGCTCATCCCCACGCTTCCCGCGGTCGCGTTCGCCGCGATCCTCTTCTTCGGCAAGCGCGCGCCCAGGCACGGTGCCGAGATCGGCATCGCCGCGGTTGGCGCGTCGTTCCTGCTCTCGTGCGTTGCCCTGGTGGAGTGGATCCACCGCGTCGAGGAAGCGACCGGCGGCGAGTCCCATGGTCTCGCCGCGCTCGGCAAGAGCGTCTTCGCCGCGGCGAGCGAGCACGGCGCCGTCGAGCCGGTCGTGAACACGGTCACCTGGTGGACGAGCGGCGGTACCGAGTTCGGCGTCGGAACGACAGTCGACGGCCTCACCGTGATGATGATGTTCGTCGTCACGCTGATCTCGCTGCTCGTGCAGATCTACTCCACCGCGTACATGCATGAGGACAAGCGCTACACGTGGTTCTTCGCCGCACTGTCCCTCTTCACGGCCTCGATGCTCACGCTCGTGGTCTCCGAGAACCTCCTCCAGCTCCTCGTCGGGTGGGAGCTCGTCGGCTTGTGCTCGTTCATGCTCATCGGGCACTGGTGGGAGGACCGCGCCAACAGCCGCGCCGCCATCAAGGCGTTCCTCACCACCCGGGTCGGGGACATCGGTCTGGTGATCGGCGTCATCGTGGTGTTCTTCGCCGCCAACACGTTCAGCATTGTCGGGATCAACGAGTACGCGTTGAGCAGCGGCGCGGAGCACGACCTGCTCATGGCCGGCGCGCTGTGCCTGTTCATCGGGATCATCGGCAAGAGCGGCCAGTTCCCCCTGCACACGTGGCTGCCCGACGCGATGGCGGGTCCCACGCCGGTCTCTGCGCTCATCCACGCGGCCACGATGGTGGTCGCGGGTGTGTACCTCGGTGCCCGCGTGTACCCGGTGTTTTACGAGGGCTTCTCGATCGCCGACGGGGGACTCAACTTCATGGCGCTGATCGGCGGCGTCACGATCATCATCGGAGCGGTCCTCGCCTTCGTTCAGCGCGACATCAAACGGGTGCTCGCGTATTCGACGATCAGCCAGCTCGGCTACATGGTCATGGCGTTGGGTGTCGGCGCGTGGACCGCGGCCGTCTTCCACCTGTTCACGCACGCCTTCTTCAAGGCGCTGCTGTTCCTCGGCGCGGGATCGGTGAGTCACTCCGGGGCCCACCACTCGTTCGACATGAAGGCCGACATGGGCGGTCTGCGCAAGCACATGCCGATCACGTTCGCCACCTTCATGATCGGTTCGCTCGCGCTCGCCGGGATCTTCCCGCTCGCCGGGTTCTGGTCGAAGGACGAGATCCTCGTGACCGCGGGGGAGAACGGGTTCGACATCTTCCTGGTCGTCGGCCTCATCGGCGCCTTCCTGACCGCGGCCTACATGACCCGCTGCGTCTACCTCACGTTCTTCGGTGAGTACCGCGGTCACGGTCACCCGCACGAGTCGAGCCGCGCGATCACCGTTCCCCTGATGATCCTCGCCGCTTTCTCGGTGCTCGCCGGCCTCGTCAATGCGGTCCCGCTCGGCATCGAGCGGTTCACCGAGTGGTTCGAGCCCACCTTCGCGTTCCCGCACCTGGTGCACGCGGAGTTCGACTACGGGTTGGCCGTCGCGTCGGTGTCGATCGCCGCCATCGGCATCGGGATCGCAGCATTCCTCTGGTTCCGCCGGGAGGAGCTCGGGCCTTTCCGCGGTCTCACGCAGCGCAACGCGCTCGCTCGTGGCGGTTACACGTTCCTCGAGAACAAGTACTACCTCGACCACCTCTACGAGAACGTGATCGTCGACGGAATACGCGGTGCCGTGGGTCGCGCGGTCTACTGGTTCGACCAGCACGTGGTCGACGGGATCATCAACGGTGTCGGGCGCGGCGCCGCTCGCACGGGTCGATTCACCTACGACCTTCTCGACCAGCGCCTGGTCGACGGCTCGATCAACGCGCTCGCCGCCGGCACCGGCGACGCCGGCAGTGCCGTGCAAACCGTGCAGTCCGGCCGGGTGCAGCGCTACGCGCTGCTGTTGTTCGCCTCCGTCGGGGTCATGGCCCTTTTCGTGTTCCTCGTCAACACACTCTGAGGGGAGAGACCTTCACATGGAATGGTTCGATGACTGGGCGTTGACCCTGGCGGTCTTCCTCCCCCTCGTCGGCATGGTGCTCGTGCTGCTGATCCCACGAGCACAAGAGCAGGCGATGAAGGTGACGGCGCTCCTCACGGCGCTCGTCACCGGCGCCGTCGGCATCGGCATCATGGTCGACTTCAACTACGAGGCGGGCGGCAAGCTCCAGTTCCAGGCCAACGAGTCGTGGATCGACGTCATCAAGAGCCGGTACCACGTGGGCATCGACGGCATCGCGCTGCCGCTCCTGATCCTGTCCATGCTGATCGTGATCGCCTGCATCATCTACTCCTGGGACCACTTCCCCGAGCCGCGCAACATCAAGGGCTTCCTCGCGCTGATCCTGTTGCTCGAGGTGGGCATGAACGGCACGTTCGTTGCCCAGGACCTCATCCTCTTCTTCATCTTCTTCGAGCTCGTCCTGCTCCCGATGTTCTTCATGATCGGCGTGTGGGGTGGCCCCAACCGCGAGTACGCGTCGATCAAGTTCTTCTTGTTCACGCTGTTCGGCTCGGCCCTGATGCTCGTGGGCTTCCTGGCGCTGTTCTTCGTGTCGAAGCAGCAGACCTTCGACATGGTGGAGCTCTCCAACTTCGCGGGCGCCGGGATCGATCACACGACGCAGATGCTCATCTTCGGGGGCTTCTTCCTCGGGTTCGCGATCAAGGTGCCGATGTTCCCGTTCCACACCTGGCTGCCCGACGCACATACCGAAGCGCCAACCGTTGGCTCGGTGCTGCTGGCGGCGATCCTGCTGAAGCTCGGCACGTACGGATTCATCCGCATCGCGCTGCCGATGCTCCCCGACGCGGCTGCCGACTGGGCGCCGTTCATCGGCCTGCTCGCGGTCATCGGCATCATCTACGGCGCGCTGTGCTGCCTCGCGCAACGAGACATGAAACGCCTGATCGCGTTCTCGTCGGTGGCGCACATGGGCTTCGTGATGCTCGGGATCGCCACGCTCACCGACTTCGGCCTCAATGCAGCCGTCTTCGGGATGGTCGCGCATGGCCTCATCACCGGCATGCTCTTCTTCATCGCCGGGTCGGTGCAGGAGCGCTACGAGACGCGCGAGATGAGCCGGCTTGGAGGCCTGCTCACGCAAGCGCCCAAGCTCGGGTGGATCCTCGGGTTCTGCACGATGGCGTCGCTCGGGCTGCCTGGGCTCGCCGGGTTCTGGGGTGAGTTCCCGGCCGTCCTCTCCGCCTACTCGCCCGCCAAGGTGCTCGATGGCCTCGTCGGCGACGGCAGCGCGTTGTGGACGTATCGCACGTACATGGTGATCGCGGCGATCGGCACGGTGCTCGCGGCCGGCTACCTGCTCGTCATGCTGCAGCGCGTTGCCTTCGGCGCACCCAAGTCTGAGTTCGAGAGCGCGCACATCCACGATCTGCATGTGCCCGAGTGGCTCGCGTGGACACCGCTCCTGCTCCTGATCGTCGCGCTCGGCATTTACCCCAACCTGCTGTTCGACGTCACCGACGGCGCGGTCGGGAGCGTCACGAAGGTCTTCGGGGGCTGACCGCATGAACGCGCCGCAGATCGACTACCACGCGCTCGCGCCGGAGATCGTCCTCACCGGGACGATCGTCGTCGTGCTGCTGGTCGACCTGTTCGCGCGGCGTTCCGATCTCGTACCGCGGCTCGCGAGCATCGGAGTGCTCGGTGCGCTCATCCCCGTGTTCACGCTCGCGGTCGACGGCGCCGACCGGTCCATGTTCGGTGGCGCATACGTCGTCGACAACTACGCCCTCGTGTTCAAAGGCTTGTTCCTGATCGTCGCGTATCTCACGATCCTGCTTGCGTTCAACTACATCGGCGAGGGCGACTACTACCGCGGCGAGTTCTACGTGCTGATCCTCACGTCCGTGCTCGGGATGACGGTCATGGCGTCAGCTCGTGACCTCATCACCATCTTCGTGGCCCTCGAGACGATCACGATCCCCACGTTCGCGCTCGCGGCTTGGCGCAAGCACGACACGAAGTCCAACGAGGCGGGGCTCAAGTACTTCCTGATCGGGGTGATCTCGACCGCGATCATGTTGTACGGGATGTCACTGGTGTACGGCGTCACGGGCGCCAACAAGCTCGTCGACATCGCCGGATACATCAACGCACACTCGGTGCCACCGCTCTTCGCCGTCGGCGTGTTCCTCACGCTGACCGGCTTCGCGTTCAAGGTGAGCGCGGTGCCGTTCCACTTCTGGGCCCCCGATACCTACGAGGGCGCGCCCACCCCGGTCACGGCGTTCCTGTCGGTCGCGTCCAAGGCCGGTGGCTTCGTGGCGATGATCTCGATCCTCAAGATCGGCTTCTTCTCGTCCGACGATTCGTGGCAGCCGATCATCTATGCCCTTGCGGCGGCATCCATGACGCTCGGGAACCTCGCCGCACTACGCCAGACCAACATCGTGCGCATGCTCGCGTACTCATCGATCGCGCAGGGCGGCTTCATGCTCGTCCCGCTCGCGGTCGCGGCCGACGTGACCAGTAACTCCGCCTGGGAAGGCGTCGTCATCTATCTCCTGATCTACGCCGGCATGAACATCGGTGCGTTCGCGGCGGTGATCGCGGTGGCGCGGCGCACCGGATCGGGCGAGATCTCGAGCTACGCCGGGCTCGGCCGCAGCGACCCCGCGCTCGCTCTGATGATGACGATCTTCCTGTTCTCGCTGGCCGGCATCCCGTTCTTCGCAGGCTGGTTCGCCAAGCTGGTGATGTTCCGTGCCGCGTTCGACTCGGGCACCACGGGCGCGGTGATCCTCGGCGTGATCGCCGCGGTGAACGCGGTCGTGGCCTTCTTCTATTACGCCGGTGTCGGCCGTCAGATGTGGTTCCGCGAGCCCGACCCGGCAACAGAGCGCAGCACGGTGCCCACGCCGCTTGCGCTCAACGCCGCGATGTTCATCGTCACCGTCGGCGTCCTCGCCGTCGGCGTGTACCCACAGGCCATCGCCCGCCTCGGCGAGCTCGCCTTCACACCGGGGTAGCGCAACCCACGAGCACCGTGACGCTCGAAGCGCGGATTGCGGCGCGGATCCGGCGGGAGGGTCCGATCGCGTTCGCCGACTTCCAGGCGATGGCACTCTACGACGAGCCCGACGGGTTCTTCACCGGTGGCGGTGGCGCGGGGCGCGGCGGGCGCGACTTCATGACCAGCCCCGAGGTCGGGTCACTGTTCGGTGCGCTCGTCGCCCGCCATCTCGACGCGGTCTGGCACCGCCTCGACGCGCCCGACCCGTTCGTGGTTGTAGAGGTCGGTGCCGGCCGCGGTCGCCTCGCCGCCGACGTGTTGCGCGCGGGTCCGGGATGTGCGCCAGCGTTGCGCTACGTCTTGATCGAGCGCTCGGCGCGGCTGCGCGCCGAGCAGCGCGAGCTCCTCACGCTCGAGCCCGCCGACGAAGCGCTAGGGCCGTTCGCTCGCCGCGCCGACCTCGACGAGCCGCTGGAAGCGGTGCCCGGGTCCGGACCGATCGTGAGCTCGCTGGACGACCTCCCGGCCATGTCCCTCGACGGTGTCGTCATCGCCAACGAGCTCCTCGACAACCTGCCCGTGCACCTCGTGGAACGCGTCGAGGGCGAGTGGAGCGAGGTCCGCGTGCGGCTCGACGACGAAGAGCGATTGGTCGAAGCGCTCGTTCCCGCGCCACCCGAGCTCGCGATCGAGGCCGATCGCGTCGGGTCCGCCGACGTGCCCGGCGGGAGCCGGCTCCCGATCCCGGTCGCGACCAAGGACTGGCTCGAGCGCATCGCGATGCTGCTCGACCACGGCGAGGTGCTGTTGATCGACTACATGGACGATGTGCGCGGGCTGCTGCAGCGCGGCCAAGCGAGCTGGTTGCGCACCTACGCCGGTCACGGTCGCGGTTCTGCCCCGCTCGACGCCCCGGGTCATCAGGACATTACGTGCGACGTGCCGATCGAGTACCTCGGCTTGGCGGCGGCACGCGCCGGGTTCACGATCGCGGGCGAGACGTCGCAAGCCGAGTGGTTGGCGGGGCTTGGCGTTGACGAGCTCGTCGCGGCAGGCGACGCCACATGGCGCGACCGCGCGCATATCGGAGATCTCGAGGCCATCGCGGGGCGCAGCCGCGGCGTCGAAGCCGCGGCACTCACCGACCCCGACGGGCTGGGTGCACACCGCGTCGTCACTCTCACAGTCGGAGCGGCGAGCGTTCCAAAGGACGGCGGTAGGTGACGGGTGGCTTTGCCGCCCGTCACCGGAGGAGACGAAGCCTGCGGAGTCGACCAGGGGTGCAGGTAACCTGCCGCCGAGCGAGCGCGACAAGGGGAGGTGTCTATGACCGACACGATCGAGTCTCTGCTCGCCGAGGGCCGGACCTTTCCGCCCCCTGCGCCGTTCAAGAAGCGCGCGCGCGTCACCGACGCCGAGCTCTACGACGAGGCGAACACCGACTTCGAGGGCTTTTGGGCCAAGCAAGCGGCCGACCTCCTCGACTGGTACGAGGAATGGCACACGGTCCTCGAATGGGACCTGCCCTTCGCCAAGTGGTTCGTCGGCGGCAAGATCAACGCGTCGTACAACTGCCTCGATCGCCACGTCGCCGCCGGTCACGGCGACAAGGTCGCGTATCACTGGGAAGGTGAGCCCGGTGACACGCGCACGATCACGTACGCGCAGCTCCTCGACGAGGTGAGTCGCCTCGCCAACGCGTTGAAGGCGCTGGGCGTCGGCAAGGGCGATCGGGTGAACATCTACCTCGGAATGGTGCCCGAGCTCCCGATGGCGCTTCTCGCGTGCTCGCGCATCGGCGCGCCCCACTCGGTGGTGTTCGGTGGGTTCTCCGCCGACTCACTGCGCGATCGCATCAACGACGCCGAGGCCAAGGTCCTCATCACCGGCGACGGCGCGTGGCGACGCGGGACGATCGTGCCCCTCAAGGACACCGCCGACGCTGCAGTCGCCGACTGCCCGTCAATCGAGAAGGTGTTGGTGCTGCGGCGCACCGAGCAGGACGTTCCCTGGACCGACGGGCGCGACGTGTGGTGGCACGACCTCGTGGCGCAGCAATCAACCGAGTGCCCGCCCGAGCCGATGGACACCGAGGACCTCCTCTACCTCCTCTATACGAGCGGGACCACGGCCAAGCCCAAGGGCATCATGCACACCACCGGGGGCTACCTCACCCAGGTGTGCTGGACGCACCAGAACGTCTTCGACCTCCAGCCCGACGACGACGTCTACTGGTGTGCAGCCGACGTCGGCTGGGTCACCGGTCACTCGTACATCGTCTACGGGCCGCTCGCGAACTGCACGACGAGCGTGATGTACGAAGGAACGCCCGACTTCCCGGACAAGGACCGGCTCTGGCAGATCGTCGAGCGCTACGGCGTCACCATCCTCTATACCGCACCTACCGCCATCCGCACCTTCATGAAATGGGGCGCCGAATGGCCCGAACATCGTGACCTGAAGAGCCTTCGGCTCCTCGGGACCGTCGGCGAACCGATCAATCCGGAGGCTTGGGTTTGGTACTGGGAGCACATCGGCGGCGGGCGGTGCCCGGTCGTGGACACGTGGTGGCAGACCGAGACCGGCGCCATCATGATCAGCCCGCTCCCCGGCGCGACGACGCTCAAGCCAGGGAGCGCGACGTTCCCGATGCCAGGGATCGGTGCCGACATCGTCGACGACCAGGGCAATGGTGTCCCGATCCCCGGTGGGGGCTACCTCGTGCTGACGCGCCCGTGGCCCTCGATGCTGCGTGGCATCTGGGGTGATCCGGAGCGGTACCGCAGCACGTATTGGAGCCGCTTCGACGGCAAGTACTTCGCCGGTGACGGCGCGAAGCGCGACGACGACGGGTACTTCTGGCTGCTCGGGCGCGTCGATGACGTGATGCTCGTGTCGGGGCACAACATCTCGACTGCCGAGGTGGAGCACTCGCTGGTCGGGCACCCGGCGGTGGCTGAGGCCGCGGTCATCGGACGCACCGACGCCACCACCGGCCAGGCGATCGCCGCGTTCGTGATCCTGCGCAGCGGCCAGGAGCCGAGCGAGGCGCTCGCCGATGAGCTGCGCGCGCACGTCGGGGACACGATCGGCCCGATCGCGAAGCCGAAGACGATCTTGTTCACCGAAGACCTGCCCAAGACCCGGTCGGGGAAGATCATGCGCCGGCTGCTCAAGGACGTGAGCGAAGACCACGCGCTCGGCGACACGACCACCCTCGCCGACCCATCCGTCGTCGAAGGCATCAAGGCGCGCTACCTCGCAGAGACGCCGGACGAGGAGTGAGTCACCTTTCTGGTCGCGCTCGCTCGGCGGCAGGGACCAACCTGCCTGGTCGACTCCGCAGGCTCCGTCTCCCGCCGCCGCCCTACGGGTGGCTCGCCACTCCGGCGAGCTCACTCGCTTCGCTCGTTCGCCGCGCGCAGCGGGAATGAAGCTCGCTCCTGAACACTGGACGTGGCGCGATGGTCCGATCGAGGCCGGTCGCGTCGCCGTCATCGACATCGACGGCGTGCTCTCGGACGCGACCACCCGCCAGCACTACTTGGAGGCACCGCGACGCGACTGGCGCGCGTTCTTCGACGCGTGCAGTGAGGACCCGGTGATCGAGGAGGTCAAAGTGCTCCTCGACCTCCTCGACCCGATGCTGCGCATCGTCCTGCTCACTGCTCGCCCCGAGCGGCTGCATCACCTGACGGTGGCGTGGTTGGAGCACTACCGAATCCGTTGGGACGTGCTCGTCATGCGGCCGTGGGGTGACTACGACCAGTCGCGTGAGTTCAAGCAAGCGTCGGTTTGGGAGCTGCGTCAGTACGGCTTCGAGCTTCGCCTCGCGATCGAAGACGATCGGCGCAACGTCGAGATGTTCCGCAGCGAGGGCGTGCCCTGCATCTACTTCCATAGCGGCTACTACGACTAGCGACTGATCTGGATGCTGGAGGCAACGCTCCTCGCGCTCGGGTCAGCCGCGCTGCACGCGTTCTGGAACCTGCTCGTCAAGGCGAGCCAGGAGCGTCTCTTCACGGCGTGGGGTCAGTTCCTCGTCGGTGGCGTGATCACGCTGCCGGTGCTCGTGATCATCGGCTTCCCCGACGCCGATGCCTTGCCGTACCTCGCGATCTCGAGTGCCGTGCACGTCGTGTACGTGTTCGCCCTCGTTCGTGCGTACCACCACGGCGACTTCTCGCTCGCCTATCCGCTGGCACGCGGCGGCGGAGCGATGCTCGCAGCGATCGGTGGTGTGGCCTTCCTGTCCGACGACCTCTCGGGTCTTTCGTGGCTCGCGATCGCGATCGTCGTCGGCGGGTTGGCGTCGCTCGTGCGGCGGCACGTCGGGCGAGCAGCGCTGCTGTGGGCGGGGCTGACCGCCGCGACGATCGGCATGTACACCGTGCTCGACTCGGCCGGCGCGCGGAAGACCGACAGCGGGATCGCATACGGGATCGCACTGGTCATCGGAGCGGCGCTCGCGATCAGCATCTACGGAGCCACGCAAGGCATGGTCGGCGACTTCACCCGCTACTTGAGGAGCGACTGGCGCCGCGTGTCCCTGGGCGGGATCGCCTCCGTGATGGCGTACTCGATGGTGCTGGCGGGTGTGCGACTCGCGCCGGTCGGCTACGTCGCCTCCCTGCGCGAGTCGTCGGTGGTGTTGGGTGCGGCCGCCGGCTGGCTCCTGCTCCACGAGCGTCTCGGACGGGCGCGCCTCGTGTCGGCCGCCGTGGTGACGGTGGGATTGGTGCTCCTCGTGGCCTCTCGCTGAGCGAATGTCCGCGCCGCAGGCAACCTAGGGCGCAGTGAGCGGGCCCAAGCGGCCCGGCTCGCAGCGCCGAGAGCGGAGAAGCTGACCCCGGTTCACGGGAACCAATCCGCAGCACGTAGCGTTGGAATCAAATGGCCCCGATCAGGTGGGCCCGAGAGGTGACGACGATGTCGGCATTCAAGAACACGTTCAAGACCATGATCTTCCTCGCCGCGCTCGGCGGGCTGTTCATCGGAATCGGCGGAGCGCTCGGCGGGAACGGCGGGCTCGCCATCGGGCTCGTCATCGGCCTGCTCTTCGTGGGTGGGTCCTACTGGTTCAGCGACAAGCTCGCGATCAAGGCCGCTCGGGCGAAGCCCGTGACCCGCGAGGACGAGCCGGTCCTGTACGAGATCGTGGAGGACCTCGCCCGTCGCGACGGCATCCCCATGCCGCGCCTGTACATGTCCGCAGAGCCGCAACCCAATGCGTTCGCCACCGGACGGAGTCCGAACCACGCCGCGGTGTGTGCCACCCAGGGGATCATGCAGGTCCTCGATCGCGACGAGCTGCGCGGCGTGCTCGCCCACGAGCTCTCGCACGTCAAGAACCGCGACATCCTCATCGGCTCTGTTGCCGCCGCGGTGGCGATGGCGATCATGTTCGTGTCCCGCATCGCGATGTGGGGTGCGATGTTCGGCGGTAGCGACGACGACGATGGCGGCGGCATCATCGGCTTGCTGGCACTCGTGATCCTCGCCCCGATCGCGGCGATGCTGCTCCAGATGGCCCTCTCGCGCTCACGCGAGTTCCAGGCCGACTCCAGCGGCGCGCACCTGATCGACGACGGTGAGCCGCTCGCCCGTGCCCTGGAGAAGATCGAGGCCTACGTGAAGCAAGTCCCGATGAACATCCAACCCGCGCAAGCCAGCGCGTTCATCATCAATCCCCTCACGGGCCGCAAAGTCAGCTTCGCCGGCCTCTTCTCCACCCACCCACCGACAGCCGACCGAGTCGCCCGACTCCGCGACGGAGCGTGGCGGTAGCACAACGGCATCGGCTGGTGCGCCCGAGCGGGGGCTTTGCCGCCGCTCGACCACCGGGGCGTGGAGCGAGTCGCGTTGGGAGGGGCCGGGGGGGGGGGGGGGGGCCCCCCCCCCCCCCCCCCCCCCCCCCCCCCCCCCCCTTTCAGTCGCGGAAGTTGGTGAAGTCGAGGGGGATGCCGAAGTCCTTCTCTCGCACCGCGGCGATGACGGATTGGAGGTCGTCGCGCTTCTTGCCGCTGACGCGGAGCTGATCACCCTGCACCTGGTGTGACACGCCCTTGAGTCCGAGCTCCTTGATGAACTTGCCGAGCTCGCGCGCCTTGTCCTGGTTGATGCCGACCATGAGGGTGACGACCTGGCGAACCGTTCCCTTCGTGGCTTCCTCGATCTTGCCGTACGAGAGCGCCTTCAGCGACACCTTGCGCTTCACGAACTTCTCTTCGAGCACCTGCGTGAGCGCTTTGAGGCGCTGATCGCTCTCGGTGTGCAGCTCGATCGTCTTCTCTTTGAGTTCGATCGAGCTGTTCGTGCCCTTGAAGTCGAAGCGCGTCGAGATCTCGCGGCTGGCTTGGTCGACCGCGTTGCGCACCTCTTGAAAGTCGACCTCGGAGACAACGTCGAAGGTAGGCATCGCGGTACTGTACGCAACCGGGGTCGGTACCCGAGTGGCCAAAGGGAGCGGCCTGTAAAGTCGCTGGCACAGCCTACGTTGGTTCGAATCCAACCCGGCCCACGACACGGCTCGCCCGAGGGGCGGGCCGATTCGCGCGGCGACCGCGCGCACGGTCACAACAGCCGCTGCATCTCCACGACGTCGAGCCACTTGTTGAACTTGCGACCGACCTCGCGCTCGATGCCAACGTGCTCGAACCCGCACGCTACGTGCAGCGCGATCGACACCTCGTGATCGCCCACGATGCGGGCGATCATCGAGTGGAACCCGTGGTCCCGGCCGAGGCGAACGAGCTCGTCGAGCAAGAGCCGCCCGAGGCCGCGGGAGCGGTGATCCCGGTGCACGTACACCGAGTCCTCGACGGTGGTCGCGTATGCCGGGCGGTCCTTGTACGGCGACAGCGACCCGAAACCCACGATGGTCCCGTCATCGTCGAGGGCGACGATCGCGGGGTGACCGCCCGAGTGCTCGTCGATCCACGCCACTTGCTGGTCCAGCGTGCGGGGAACCAGGTCGAAGGTCACCGTCGACTCGGCGACCTCCAGGTTGTAGATCTCTCGGATCGCGGCGGCATCGCGTCGCTCGGCGAGTCGAATCGGCAGCGTGGACACAGCCGCGGAAGGTAGTCGGCCCACAACGGCTGGTGGTCGGGATTCGCAGTGTTGCTAACCTGACTGGCTCGCCCCCTTAGCTCAGTCGGCAGAGCACTTCCATGGTAAGGAAGGGGTCTACGGTTCGAGTCCGTAAGGGGGCTCGGCGGTGTAGCTCAGTTGGTCAGAGCACGCGGCTCATAATCGCGGCGTCGCGGGTTCGAGTCCCGCCACCGCTACCGAGAGTGAAGGCAAGAGGATGGGAGGGTCAGACCGCGACCCTCCCGCCTCTGCGCGGTAGATGTGGGAGCAGAGCAGGGATGAGCAAGCCGAAGTTCGAGCGGAACAAGCCGCATCTCAACATCGGGACGATTG
>JBBECS010000011.1 GCA_040881685.1 Acidimicrobiia bacterium
CTCATAACCCGAAGGTCGTGGGTTCAAATCCCACCCCCGCCACCATGTTGGCCCTGGTCAGAACCAGTTTCTGACCAGGGCCGTTTCACGTTCGCAATGCGTTCTACCGGGTGTTCCACCGGGTGGAACCGGTGGACGGGTCGAGAATCGCGGCGAAGGTCCGTGCGGCTTCCTGTTGCATGCCGGGCAGGACGTGCTGGTAGGTCGCCATGGTGAAGCCGGGCATGGCGTGGCCGAGGCGTTCGCTCACGACCTTGATCGGACGCCGGCCTTGAGGAGCAGGGTGGCGTGCGTGTGTCGAAGGTCGTGCAGTCGTACGCGCGGGACGTCGAGTGTTCCGACGAGTCGATTGAAGGCCTGCGAGAAGAGGTCGGGGGCGATCGCCTCGGGTTCCATCACCTGGGCGACGGTGTCGATCGCCTACATCGAGCTTCCAGGCGCGCAACACTCGTTCGACGGGTTCCGATCGGTTCGTTGCGGCATCGACGCTATGGAATGGTTCACCGCATGGGTGCGAACGGCGCATACAAGCGCTGAATAGCGGTGCAATGGTCGTGACGTATTTCGAACGCAGTCCTGGCGCAGACGGGATCGAGGTGGCAATCGGATGCAACAACTGGAGCAGCGCACTGCGATCGTGACCGGCGCAGCGAGCGGCATCGGACTCGGGCTCGTTCACGCGTTCGTGGCGACCGACATGCGCGTTGTGATGGCTGACGTCGATCAGGGTTCGCTGGTCGCCCACGCAGACCGGCTGCGGGCTGACGGGGCCGAGGTGCTCGCCGTCCCAACCGACGTCCGTGATCCCGAGGCCGTCGAC
Source organism: Acidimicrobiia bacterium (assembly GCA_040881685.1). NCBI lineage: Bacteria > Bacillati > Actinomycetota > Acidimicrobiia > Acidimicrobiia bacterium. The sequence goes on from JBBECS010000011.1 coordinate 821, forward strand.
GCCCTCGCCGAGACGACCGTCGAACACTTCGGCGGCCTGCACATCGCCGTCAACAACGCCGGCATCGTCAATGGCGGACTGTCGTGGGAGCTCCCCCTCGACGAGTGGCGACGTCTGCTCGAGATCAACCTCTGGGGTGTCATCCACGGCATCCGCAGCTTCGTCCCACGGATCCTCGCGACCGGTGAAGAAGGCCACGTTGTGAACACAGCCTCGATGGCGGCCGTCCTACCGCGAGCCGGGCTCGGTCCATACACCGTCGCGAAGCACGGCGTGCTCGGACTATCCGACGTCCTTCGGGCCGAGCTCACCGACCTCGGCGCACCTGTGGGTGTGAGCGTCGTCATGCCGGGGATGATCCGAACCGGCATGAATCCGATCGGTCTGGTGGAGCCGGAGCAGGTCGCAGCGAACGTCCTCGACGCGATTCGCCACGAACGGGCGTACGTGTTCACGGACGACCACAGCGCCGTCGAAGTTGAACGACGACTCGCGTCGATCGTCGCTTCCCGTGACGACGTCTTGTCCTGAGTGCGGACCCTGCACGAGGGCAGAGTCGACACTGTCCTCGCGATGATCGGGTTTCGCAGAGTTTGGTTCCAGTGCTCGCTGTCACCGAATGTGTCACCGGTGGCGCACGACTCAGGCCACGACCGGACGAGGCGACTCTGGACGAAACGAGTCCCGAATCAGGCACAAGAGAGAGGTCCTGACGGGCATCGTGGAACTCGCGAGCCGACCGGCAGACGAAACGAACTGGACGAGGCCCTCGCATTGCGCCGCTTCTGTGCTACTGCACCACGACCCGCATTCGCCCAAGGTTCTGCACCAACCTGTATCGCGCCTTCGGGTCACCGTCACGCTCCGACGTCACGCGGACCGCGGGGAAGTACGTACCGGCCTTTGTGTAGGTGAACGTTGCCGTCAATTCGATGCGACGGCCGATTCGGCGGATCTCCGTGCGGGTTGGGTACTTGCCGACGCCTTCGAAGTCCCACTCGATACCGACGATCTTGCCAGCGCCGGGTGGCGCTTCGGCTTCTACGGTGAACGTGACCTTCTGATCGACACCGATTTCGGCGCGCTCACTTTCAGACGCACGTCGCTTGCCGATCTCCGTCACGGTCAGAGTGACGACGGGCTGTACGCCCCCGCGTTCGTCTGCGCTCGCTGGAAGCTGGATCTGGCTGTCGTCGTCGACGGAGTACGACGTGGTCACCGGCGGCGGTGATCCGTCGGTCACCCAGGCGTCGAGATCGAGGAGCGCTTGCTGGAGCTCACTGTCGTAGTTGACGACGTGTGCGGCGGCGGACCTGTTCGGAATTGACTCCGCAGAACGCGGATCGTGGTCGGCGTTGTCCATGTACCAGAGGCGATAGCTGTCTTCGAACTGGTCGCCGAGGAAGCCCTGCGCCTGGGTGCGGTACCAATCCGCTGCCCACGGGTACGCCTGCACGTCCATGGTCGAGGCGAGCATGATCATCTTGCCCTCGAACCGGCCGGTTGGGATGGAACCACCCGACACGCCGGCGAACGTGTCTGCGACGAGCGTGGAGCGTTGCGCTGGGACGGGTGCGCCTTGGGCGTCGCGGAACTGGTTCCAGCCGTACTGGTCCGGCGAGGGCACCTGGTGGCGGTGGTAGTACTCGAGCGCGACCCGCCACGAGTTGTCGATGCGCACATCGTCACCGGCACGGATCGCATTCGTGACTTCGGGGTCGGAACCTCCTTCGAGCTCCACGGTCTTGCCGGTGACGTTGGTGATCACGAGCGACTTGTCCGCCGCATCGCCGCTGGTAATCACGAGGTCGGCGCCGGCGAGGTAGCCGTCGGGAACACTCTCGAGCACGACCTTCTTCACTCTCTTGCCCACGACCTGGGTCACGGTCGTGTCGTGTTGGACTCGAAGCGCCTGCACCGCAGGATCGCTGCCCTCGTAGCCGGGCGCGTTCCAGAAGTCGTCGACGTAGGAGGCGTCGAGAATCTTGACGCCGCCCTGGACCGCAAAGAATCCGCCGCCCGTGAGCGTCGCGTACTGCCACCAGCCCCGAAGCGGATGGCCAAGTTTCGCAGCTTCTCTGAGGATCGCCTGCTGCTCGGGGTCGAGATCGGCGTACGGGTCGCCGCTACCGCCTGGCTCCATCGCGTCGGCGATCTTGGGCAACACATCGTGCAGCTCGCGCAGAGCGAGCAGCTCGACTGTCATGAAGCTGGGAATGGCGTTCGGAACTCCCGGCACCATCGGTACGAAGCCGTCCCACACGCCGCTCGTGCTCTCGCTTGCACCGATCGTCTGGTATGCGCCCCCACTCGCGCCGTAGAGATAGCCACGCGGGCGTTCGGAGGTCTTGTAGATCTTCGCCGCGACCTCGCGCGAGTACTTGGCGGCCGCGGCGTTGACCCGGTATCCACCGAGGGTCGGTGATACGGGGACTCCTCCCGCGTTGTTCGAGGAAACCACGTACGCGCCATGCGAGATGGCAAAGACGATCGTGCTGGGCTCGGCGTCTTCTTCACCGATCGTCGGGTACGTGGACTCGAGGAACCGGCCCTGATAGTCGGCCTTGGATGGAAAGTAGAAGGAGAAGCGCGCGTCGGTGTCCTTGAACCCACCGTGGATGTAGCGGAAGCTGACCTTTACCTTCGTCACCGGATCGGTGATCGTCCGATGCTCGTCTTTGTCGGTGTACGGGTTGGTGAGCTCCGGGTCCACACACGTCTCCGTGATGATGACGGCATTGTCCGACGGGCGCGCCGCGCACGGCTCCTCGCCGGCACCGGCGGGTTGCACCTGGATCGATGTAACGCCGGCGAGAGCCAGCACCAACGATCCGGCCGCCACTAGTTCCTTCGTTCTCACCATCTCGCTCCCTCAAAGTCCAGCCCCAACGGACGCTCGTACGACAGGTCGCTGCGGTCGCGAGCGCCCTTGAGATAGCTCTGCTCTTTGAAGAACGGTGACTGGAGCATCGATGCATCTCCGGTCAGCACGATCTCGGCTGTAGAACGCCGAACCGCTATCCGCCAGGCACCGTCGCGTCGCTCGAGGCGATCGATGTAGCGACCGTTGAGCAACGTCGCGGTCGTTCCGTCGGGACTGAGCATCGACACGAGCACGTAGCTCTCGGCGTGGGCAACGTCACCGTCAATCTCGCACGTGTGCGTCGTTACGTTGTGAAGATGCGCCTGCGACGTTGCCGCGTGCACGGTGTTGGCCCAAATCGCATAGTCGGGTCCGATGTTGATTGTCGCCCCGTGCTCGTCCACACCATCGTCGTGATAGGTGCTCGTCAGCAGCCCGGCGTCATGACGGTCGCATCCGCGGGCGTGTCGCGCGATGCAGTCGATGATCGCCGTTCGGTCCTCGAGCTGCTGGACTCGGCGGTGCAGATCGACTTGCTCAGTGCTCATGAGTTCGTTCCCGGATCAGGTGACGGCTTCTTCGCCGGCGAGGGTCGTGCGGTGCAGCAGTCGACGTGAGGTCGGCTCGAACATCAACGCGCGATGCAACATGCCCGTGTTGTCCCACATCACGAGGTCGCCTCTGTGCCAGTGATGGCGAAGCACGAACTGGGGCTGCGTCGACCACTCGAGAAGGTGATCGAGCAGTGCACGGCTCTCGTCCCATGACCAGCCGACGACCTCATGCGCCGTCGCGCCGATGAGCATCGATTTGCGACCGTCGCGGTGTGTCCAGACAAGGGGATGTTCCTTGGGTGGGACGCCGTCCCACGCTGCTCGTTCTTCCTCGGATGGCTCGGGGTGCGCGAGCTGCTGTGCAGCCGCGAAGCTGTGCACGACGCGAAGGTCGGCGATCTCGTGCTTCTCCTCTTCGGGTAGAGCGTCATAGGCCGCGTACGTGCTGGCGAACTCGGTGTCGCCGCCGGTGTCGTCGACTTCCTGCGCGCTGAGCAGCGTCGCCTTCTGGGGTGTGTCGAGAGTGGCTCCGTCGACGTGCCAGTGGAAGTTCCCCTGGCGGTATGACGCGAGCCGCGCCTTCGTCTTCGACGGATCGAGAGTGATCGTCTGGATCTCCGGGTACCGGTGCTCGCCCGTCGGCGTCACCACGACCTCGCCCAGCAGACGGCTGAGCTCGACGAGCTCCTCGTCGGTGACGTTCGCGTCGCGGTAGACGACCACCCCGTGCTGGTCCAACGTCTCGAGCGCGTCATCGGCAGCGCCGCGGTTCACGAGATCGGTGCCTGCGAGGCCGCGGACCTCCGCGCCGACATGGGGCGTCAACGCGGTGACGGTGACGGGCATTCGCTCCTCCGCCCTTGCTGGTCCGGCCCGGAAGAGTTGTACATTAGTACAATCTTGTACACTTGTACAACCGTGTCGGGAGGGCGAACGTGCGCATCGGACTGACCGGAGGCGGCGCCTCGGTGGACAAGCTGATCGAGCAGGCCAAGCGGGCCGAGGCCGGTGGCTTCACCTCGCTCTGGTACGCCAGCCTCGTCACCGGTGACCCGCTCGTCGCGATCGCGATCGCCGGCCGTGAGACCTCGATGATCGAGCTCGGCACCGCGGTGCTTCAGACCTATCCGTGTCATCCGCTACTGCAGGCGAACCGCGCTGCGTCCGTTGTCGACGCGATGCGCCGACCCGGCTTCACACTCGGCATCGGGCCCTCGCACGAGCCGCTCGTGCGCGGAGTCTTGGGTATGTCGTACGACCATCCCGGGCGAAGCACGGAGGAGTACGTGCGCATCCTGGCAGGCGTGCTGCGCGGCGAGACCGTCGACTTCGACGGCGAAGACTGGTCGGCGCACACGGCGGGGCGCGCGATCGCCGTCGGGCATTCGGTGCCAGTCCTCGTATCGGCGCTCGGCGCGCGCCTGCTGCGAGTGGCGGGCGAGCTCGCTGACGGCACCGTCCTTTGGATGGCGCCTCCGCGCGCGATCGAATCGCACATTGCACCGAAGGTGCACGCCGCCGCTGCGAACGCGGGACGCCCTGCCCCGCGGATCGTTGCCGGCCTCCCCGTCGCAGTCCATGACGACGTCACCGAAGCACGTGAGGGCGCAGCAGCTAGCTCCTCGATGTATGCGGGGATGGAGAACTACCGACGCGTCCTCGAGATCGGCGGCGCGGCCAGTGCGGCGGACGCGGCGATCGTTGGCGACGAAGCTTCGGTACGAGCCCAGTTGCAGGGACTGCTCGACGCAGGAGCCACGGATATCTGGGCGGCCGTCATTCCGGTCGGCGACGATCCGAAACGATCGATGCGCCGAACGACTGATCTACTCAAGGAGCTCGTGTCCTGATGACGACTCGTCAGGACGCGAGCGCGGCGACCGGCCGGCGTATCGGATCACCCACGTCGAAGACTCGAGCCGTGATCGTCGAAGGCGCCGAGCAGATCATGATCGAAGACGGCTACGCGTCGGTCACTTATCGCAGCGTCGCGGCGCGGGTAGGCGTGACTGCCGGGCTCGTTCAGTACTACTTCCCGTCACTCGACGATCTCTTCCTCGCGGTCCTTCGACGCGGTACCGACCGGATCGTCGAAGAAGTGCGTCGCCTGTCCGAGACCGACGCGCCGCTCCACGCGATCTGGGAGTACGTCAGTGATCGGCGCGGTGCGGCGTTGATCGTGGAGTTCATGGCTGTCGCCAACCACCGCAAGGCAATTTGGGACGAGCTCGGCGCGGGGGGTGAACGGGTCCGTCGGGCACAGCTCGAGGCGCTTGCTGACCGGTGGCCGCAACTCTCCATCACCGATCACGACGTCCCGCCGGCGGCGCTGCTGTTCGCGCTGACGGCGCTCGGCCGGATGGCCCGACTCGAGGCGGCGTTCGGCACTCATACCGGTCACGACGAAGCGATCGACGTCGTACGGAGACTGCTCGACACGGTCGAACCGTCGCCAACCGAGGCTGACAACAATCCGAAGAAGCAAGCGTGAGCACCTGGGAAGAGCTCGACTTCTTCTCGGACAAGGCGCTCGTGAACGACCCGTACCCGTATTACGACGCGCTACGACAATGTCCCGTTCGGCGCGAGCCGCGATACGACGTGATCATGGTGTCGGGGTACGACGAGGTATCCGCTGTGCTTCGGGACGAACGCGAGACGTTCTCGCTCTGCAATGTGGTGAGCGGACCGTTCCCCGGATTGCCAGTCGCCGCCGAGGGTGACGACATCTCTGATCTCATCGAGCAGTACCGCGACACGCTGCCCCTGAGTGATTACTTCGCGTCCTTCGACCCGCCCAAGCACACCGCACACCGCTCGCTCCTCGGCCGCCTGTTCACACCGAAGCGCCTAAAGGAGAACGAAGAGTTCCTGTGGCGACTCGCCGACCAGCAGATCGATCGCTTCGTCAATCGCGGCTCCTGCGAGTTCGTGACCGACTACGGGTTCCCCTTCACGATGATCGCAATTGCCGACTTGCTTGGCGTGCCCGAGAGCGACCACGAGAAGTTCGGTCGGGAGCCGAAGTTCACCGGGCTCAAGGGCAGCGATCGAAACTTCGTCGGCGTAGAAGACGACTGGTTCGTCGAGTACATCGAGGACCGACGCCGCGAACCGCGCGACGACGTCCTCACTCATCTCGCGCAGGCGAAGTTCCCAGACGGCTCGACGCCCACGGCCCTCGACGTCGCGCGGGTGGCGACCTTCATGTTCGCTGCCGGGCAAGGCACAACGGTCGATCTCCTCAGCAGCGCGCTGCTGATGCTCGCTGAGGGGCCTGACCTTCAGGAGCTGCTTCGCTGCGAACGAGACCGGATTCCCGGCTTCTTCGAGGAGATGTTGCGATTCGAAAGCCCGGTGAAGAGCAACTTCCGTCTGGCGAGGCGGAGCACGACGGTCAGCGATGTCGAGGCGCCCGCCGGTTCGGATGTCCTCGTGATGGTGGGAGCCGCGAACCGCGATCCGCGGCGCTTCGAGGACCCGGATGACTTTCGGCTCGACCGGCCGAACGCCCTCGAACACCTCGGATTCGGCCGCGGAATGCACGCGTGCCCAGGCGCACCGTTGGCGCGAGCTGAGGCGCGAGTCAGCCTCGAGCGAATCCTCGACCGCATGGCCGATATCCGTCTCTCCGAAGCCGAGCACGGACCGCCGGATGATCGCCGGTTCAAGTGGGAGCGGACCTTCCTGTTGCGCCGGCTCAAGTCGTTGCACCTCGAGTTCACCCCGATCGACTGAGCGTGAGTCGCGTCGCAGTCATCACGGGAGGTGGCTCGGGCATCGGGCGCGCTGCATGCGAGTACCTCGCGCGTCACGGCCACCGGATTGCGGTACTCGATGTCGTTCAGGAATCCGCTGATGAAGTCGCGGCCACGCTCCGCGCCGAAGGCGCCGAAGCCCTCGGTCTCGGCGTCGATGTCATTGACCGAGGTTCCATCGAGGAGTCGTTCGCGAAGGTTCGCTCCCAGCTCGGCCGGGTCGAGATCCTTGTGACGAGCGCTGCGGCCGCCGCGTTCGTGCCGTTCGAGCAGATCACGGTCGACGACTGGAACGACATGATGAACGTGAACCTGACTGGCACGTTCCACTGCGCACAGGCCGCGATTGCGGACATGGTCGCCTCGGGCTGGGGGCGGATCGTCACCATCTCGTCGGCGGCGGGACAAGTCGGGTCGCCTCGGCAGGTGCATTACTCAGCGTCGAAGGGTGGTGTGATCGCGTTCACCAAGGCTCTCGCGCTCGAGTACGCGGCCCTCGGGATCACGGTGAACACGATTCCCCCCTTCACCGTTGACACGCCCATGTTGCGCGCCGCGCAATCTGCGCGCGATCTCCCGAATCCGGAAGTGGTGGCAAAGATGATCCCGGCGCGTCGTCTTGGCACGGTCGACGACATCGCTGCGACATGCGCGTTCTTGTGCTCCGAAGAAGCCGGCTACATCACCGGCCAGGTGGTCGCGGTCAACGGGGGAGCAGTGCTGTGAGCGAGCGCTTCTCATTAGAAGGCCATGTAGCGATCGTCACCGGGGGCGGTACGGGCATCGGACGCGGCGTCGCTCTGGTGCTCGCCGAGCACGGCGCCGACATCGCGCTGGCGGCCCGCCGCGCCGAGCCGCTCGTGTCGACCGCGCAAGAGGTTGAGGCCATGGGTCGGCGCGCCCTCGTCGTCCCCACCGATGTCACGAAGCCCGACCAGTGCCAGCAGCTGGTTGATGCCGCGCTTCGCGAGCTTGGCCGAATCGACGTCCTCGTGAACAACGCTGGTGGCGCGCAGACGAAGCGCATCGGGGACTGGTCGGACGACGAGTGGCACCAGGTCGTTGACCTCAACCTCGGAAGCGTGTGGTTTCTGTCCCGCTGCGCAGCGCAGCCGATGCTCGAGCAAGGGAAGGGTTCGATCGTCAACATCTCCTCTGGGGCCAGCCTGCTGGCGATGCCCCAGGCCGCGCCCTACGGCGCCGCCAAGGCAGCAGTCAACAACCTGACGGGTTCGATGGCCGCGGCCTGGACGCGCAAGGGAGTCCGCGTCAACAACATCGCGGTCGGCGCCGTTCGCACGGAGATGCTTGCGGAGGACGCGAAGCGCTCTGGCATCGACGTCGAGTTGATCGGTCAGACGAACGCGATGGGGCGGCTTGGCGAGCCGGAAGAGATCGGTTACGGAGTCCTCTTCTTCGCGTCAGATGCCTCGAGCTTCTGCTCCGGTCAGACGCTCTACATCCACGGCGGTCCCGGCCTCGCGGGCGTCTGACGCCCCTGTTGGAGGGAGATCGCGCGGCGCACGAGGAACTGCTGCACCGTGCTCGCCGACCGAAACGCCGGTGAGCTCCCCCACAGGCCCGCCTGCAATCCTCGGCGGGTCGCGCTCGTCACCGAAGTTGTCACCAGTGGAGGCCGACTCAAGGCCGCCTCTACGCACTCCACGGCACTCCACGCAAAGTGCGCCGAACTCGGGACTACTCAGGGCGTGCTCAACGAGTCTCGAGGGCCGCTTGTCAAGGCGCTCATAACCTGAAGGTCGTGGGTTTCAAATCCCACCCCCCGCCACCATCGCAGCAAACATGAAGGTCCCGAGCCTCAAGGCTCGGGACCTTCGTACTGGAACGACCGAGTCGTCAGGCGGGCGGGGCGAAGGGGTTGTCGATCACGCCGAGCTTGCCCATGAGTCCCAGCATGTCCTGGTAGTTCCAGGTCTCGATCACCTTGCCGTTGGCGACGCGGTTGATCTCTAAGGCTTCTTGTCGGATCTCTCCGTCGCCGTGCGGCGCGGTCCAGTGGTAGCGAAGCGCGAATCGATCTCCCTGCGCAACGAGGTCGTCCATCTCGAAGTGCATTCCCGGTATGCCCGCGCGACCAACCGCAATGCGCTCGATGCAGGCGTCGATGCCAACGACCGTGCCGCCGGTGCGCGAGTGCAAGACGTAATCAGCCGCGAGGATCTCGCGTATGCCCACGGCTCGCACGTCGTCGTCCGCTGTGTTGGCGAGTTCCATGATCCGTGCGGCGAGACGCTCAGCGACCGTCTGGAACGGCTCGACGTCACTGCGGTTGTCGACCATGAACGCCGACCGTAGATAATCCGCGGCTACTCGTCCCCGACATTCATCTCGACGTCGAGCTCGATGAGGGGCGCAGCGTGTTCGGCGATCACTCGGTCGAACGTCGTCAGCAGGTGCTCGACGGCGTCGTCGTAGCCGAAGCCTTCGACCTCTGCTCGGGCAGCCGCAATCTCCGCAGAGTAGAGCTTCGGGAAGTGGTTGAGCTGCGGTTGGTTCGTGAACGCCGGGAACGCCGCGATGGCGTCGCTCTCCGCGAAAACGGCCAACTTGATGGCCAGGGCGGGCTCCGACGACGCCACCGAGGCGGCCCAGCCCGCGACGGCGATCGCGAACACGCTGAGCTCGCCGTCGTGGGCATAAGCGTTGACACACTCCCGGCACAGCGAGACCCCCTCGGCGAGGTCACCCCTCGAGAGGTGCAGCATCGCGGCCCTCCCGCGACCGAGGTTCAGGAACGTCTTGCGACGGGTGCGGTCGAAGCGGATGGACTCCTCGGCCGCAGCCAGGGAACGCGACGGGTCGGCGGTCGCGGTGGCGTTTTGCATCGCCAGCAGCGGATAGAAGGCGACGATCTTGCTGCCCGTGGCTCGTGCAACCTCGAGGGCTTCCTGGGCGAGCGCATGATCGTCGTCCCCGTCAGCCAAGTACTGGAAGACACTCAGTTGGCCGAGCATCCAAGCGAGCGTCGCGGGGTCACGGTCGCGTCGAGCGCGATCCACCGCGGCGCGTCCAAACGTGACAGCAGTGCCGACGTCGCCGTCGTAGAGCGCCATGACACCCGCGTCGATGGCGGTCGCCGCCGCCGGGTCGAGGTCGCCGGCCTGGCGTGCGAGAGTGTTCACACGGCGGTACTCGCCCAGGTCCCCGGCGAAGAACGCACGTCTCACCGCGAGGTCGCACGCAACTTCGAAGCCCCGATGGCTGCCGGACTCCTCGATCACCTCGCTCGCGAGCATCCCCAGGTCGTCGGCCAAGGCGGGCGGATAGGCGAAGGCATCGAGGAACGGCAGATCGGCGAAGAACAGCAGCAGCTCACCGGGGCGTGCGTCGTCGAGCAGCCACCGCGCTGCCGCGACGATGTTCGGCGTCTCGGTTTCGAGGCGCTCGAGCGCGTCGAAGTCAGCCGGCGTCGCGGTCTCGGCGAGCAGCGTGTGCGCGAGGTCCAGGAAGTGTCTGGCGTGGTCGTCGCGAGCGGCCCGCGCGGTGTCCGCGACAAGCTTCTCAACCGCGTACTGGCGGATCATCTCCAAGAGTCGGTAGCGCGTCGTGCCATAGCGCTCGGCCCGCTCCACGAGCGACTTCGCCACGAGCGATGCGAGCACGTCGAACGCCTCGAACTCTTCCACCTCGATACCAGCCGCGAGCGCGACCACCGCGTCGAGGTCGAAGCCGCCCACGCACACCGACAAGCGGGCGAGCAGCGCGCGCTCGTCGTCGCTCAAGAGCTCGAACGACCAGTCGATCGCCGCGCGCAGCGTCTGATGACGTTCCAGGCTGGTCCGGCGTCCTCCGGTCAGTAGTCGGAACTGCTGGTCGAGGCGGGAAAGGATCTCGGCCGGCGACATGAGCGCAGTGCGCGCCGCTGCGAGCTCGATCGCGAGTGGGATTCCGTCGAGGCGCACGCAGATGTCGTGCACCGCCTTGGCGCCGGCCTCGTCGAGCGCCAGGTCGCCCCGGGCCTCCTCGGCACGGGCAAGGAACAGACTCCCCGCCTCCGAAGTGACGACCGAGGTGACGTCGGCGGCCGACGCGAGCTCCAGCGACGCGAGCGGTGCAACGTGCTCGCCCCGGACTCCGAGCGCCTCTCGGCTGGTCGCGAGCACCGACACCTTTGGCGCCGCGGCCGTCGTCACGGTGACCCACTCGGCGACCGCTCCGACGAGGTGTTCGCAGTTGTCGAGCACCAGCAGGAGGTCCTTGCGCTCGAGGAAGCGCGCCAACCCGTCACGGACGGGTGTGCCCTGCGGTGGCGTGTACCCGAACGCCGCCGCGATCGCGTCGGCGAGGGCGCCGGGCTCCTGCACAGGGGCGAGCTCGCAGAGCCAGACGCCGTCGGCGTAGTGGGGGAGCAGCTCGGACGCGACGTGAACTGCCAGGCGGGTCTTCCCGACGCCGCCGACACCGACGACCGTCACGACGCGCGACGAGCGCATGCGGTCCGCGGCTGCGCGGAGGGCTTCGTCTCGACCCACGAAGGTGCTGAGCTCATGGGGAAGGTTCGAGCGGTACGCGTCGAGTGAGCGCAGGGGCGGGAACGTCGTCGGCAGGCTCGGTGCACCGACTTGGTAGAGGTGCACAGCCGCTTGCAAGTCACGCAGTCGGTGCTCACCGAGGTCGTCGAGCGCGACGTGGTCCCGCACCTGGTCGGCGACAGGGCGGGTGCACACGATCTGGCGTCCGTGCGCAACCGCCATCACCCGGGCGGCGCGGTTCACGTCTGAGCCGAACCAGTCGCCGTCGCGAGCGGTCGCCTCACCCGCGTGAAGTCCCATGCGCACCCGAAGCTCGAGCGGGTCGGGCCACGTGGCCGCGCACAGCGCCTCCTGCCCAGCCACCGCCGCGCCGATAGCTTCGCCGGCGCTCCGGAACGTCGCCATGGTGCCGTCGCCGGTGCTCTTGACGACCTGCCCGCCGTTGCCTTCGACTGCGGCCCGCAACAGGTCGTCGTGGTGGGCGAGCGCGACTCGCATCGCGTCCGGGTGTTCCTCCCACAGACGCGTGGAGCCTTCGAGGTCGGTGAACAGGAAGGTCAACGTCTCGGTGGCCACGCCGATCCCCCCGCTCCTCGGCTCGCCAGGTGCCGGGCAAGTCAACCAGACGATGCGATCGCGAACCGAGCAGCGCCCACTCGATACCGAGCCGAGTGGGGCATCCCACGGCCCGTTCGTCGTCGTCTTCTTGTCACCGAACTTGTCACCAGTGGGAACCGACTCAGGGCGTCTTCACGCACGTGACGGGTCTGCACGGAATGAGCGCCCAACTCAGGGCTACTCGGCGTGTCTCAACGGGTCTCGACGGACACTTGTCAAGCCGCTCATAACCCGAAGGTCGTGGGTTCAAATCCCACCCCCGCCACCATCAAAGCAGCAAGTCCGAGGCCCCGGATCGCTCCGGGGCCTCGGCGCGTTCGGTCTGAGGGCAATGGCGTCACCCCGTCGCCGGTTGGAACAGCTCGACGATGTTCCCGGACGGGTCGAGGATCAAGACCTGCTTGCCGCCCGGACCTTCGACGACGTCATTGCGGAACTGAGCGCCCGCGTCGCGCAGACGCGCGACGTCGGCAGCGATGTCGTCGACGTGGAAGTGGATGCGGTTCCAGCCACCCGGGCCAGGCTTGGCGCCGTCGGCCATCGGCCGTCCGGCGGAGCTCGTCGGTCCCGCGAGCAGCAGGCGCAGGTTGCCGCGTCTGACGTCGGCGAACGCCGGCGCGGCGTTCGAGATCAAGGCAAAGTCGAGGAGCTTCGTGTAAAAGGCGATCGCCTCCTCGACGTCGTCGACCATGTAACGGACGTGAACCATCTCTTGAGGGTTGAGCAGTTCGTCGTGTGTCATGGGATGTCCTCCTGAACGACGGTGAGGCGGCTCATCAGCAGATCGACCCGGTTTTCGATCTCGTCGGCGGTTCGCACGAACGCTGGGTAGCTGGAGTCGTCGTTGTCACCCTCTGCGGCCGGGTCGGGCATGCTCCAATGTGCCGTCGGCGGCGAACCGGGGAACTCGGGGCATACCTCTTTCACCTTGTCGCACAGTGTGATGACGCGGTCGAAGCGGTTGCGGGCGAAGCGGCGTAGGTGCTTCGTAGTCCGCTCGGCGATGTCGAGGCCTCGCTCGGCCATCACGCGCACTGCGTTGGGATGCAGCGGCTTGGGATGGCTCCCGGCGCTGCGCGCCTGGATGGTGTGCCCGGATCGGTGCTCCAGAAGCGCTTCAGCCATCTGCGATCGTGCTGAGTTCCCGGTGCAGAGGAACAGCACCTTCGGCGTCCGTCCCCGGGGGAAGGGCTGCGCGTCGGGTGGGGGCGGGACGAGCTCGAGGCGCAATGCCGGATGCAATGCGGCGCTGGCGTCGACGAGCAGCGCGGCGCAGCGACCGAGGTCGGCGCGGTAGTAGGTGTCACGACCGTCGGCGGCACTTCGCCGAGCCGAGACCAGCCCAGCAGCGCGCAGCTCCCCCAGGTGGTACGACACCAGGTTCTGCGGCTTGCCCACCAATTCGGTGAGCTCACCGACACGGCGATCACTGTCGGCCAGCTCGCTCAGCAATCGCCACCGCTGCGGATCGCCCAGCAGCTGCAGGACACGCGATTCTGCGCCAGCGTCGACCGCCATGCCGTGAAATTAGACCAACAGGGATTGATGGATCAACTACCTTTGATCCATGGTTGGATCGTGAACTCTCGGCACGAGGTGCCGTGATCACTCCGTGTTCACGAGCCTGAGGGACGGCTTGTCGTGACATTGTGATATCATGATGTCATGGCAAAGCAGACGACCGTACGGCTCCCCGATGCGTTGGCAGACGAGGCTGAGGCGGTCGCACGCGTGAAGGGCACAAGCGTGAATGCGTTGATCGTCGACTCGCTCGCTGCGGAGATCGAGCGCGTCCGCGCTGACAAGGACTTCACGTTGCGTGCGCGCGAGCTGTTGAAGCGTGACAAGGAGTTGTTGGACCGGCTCGCGCGGTGACGCGGTACCTCACGCTGGCCGAGTACTTCTGGCTGGCCGAGCAGGTCACTGGCACCGAGGCCGCGGTCCTCGTGAAGGCAGCGCGAGTCGAGCTCGCCGACTCGGCGCTCCACGCACCGGCGGCCGGCTTCGGCGATCAAGACTTCTATCCGGATCTCATCGACAAGGCCGCCGTACTCACCTGCCGACTGGCCTGGAACCACCCGCTTCCAGACGGCAACAAGCGGGCGGCGTGGGCCGCGCTCGTGATGTTCGCCGACCTCAACGGCGGCGCGTGGGAACCGCGCTGGATCGCGAGGTCGCGTCGATGCACGACGCTGTCCCGGCCAGGACAGCAAGCCGCAGCGTGGTCGGCGTGATGAACGAGTTCGGGCGTCTGGCCGACGACTACCGCCAGATGCACGCGGCCGTCGATCTGCTGGAGTTCTCGCGCTGGCTCGCGCAGGTTCCGTACAGCCCGCTGTACGACAGCCACATCTCGCCGGACCGGGCGCTCACGTCGCTGCTCTGAGCGATGGCCAAGCAACGCCACCTCCGAGCCGGCGACGACCTCACTGACCAGGTCGTCGTCGTGCGCGGTGGCGAGCTCGACGCCGAGGTGCTGCGCGCTGATGCCGAGCGATACCAGGCGATCTATGGCACCTACGGCCTCTCGGTGTTCGCTGCCCGCGACGCCACCGTCGAGGAGCTCGCCCAGCAGCCTCCCCTGGTGCGTTTCGAGGTGCTCATCTTGGTGCGCGTCGGGGTGCTGCGCGCCGCCGGATTCCGCCTCGAGCCAACCGGGCGCAACCCGCGGCACTTCACCGTCGCGTTCGACGCTCTTGACGAGGGAATCGAAGCCCTGCGCGGCTGTGACCACCAGCGCTGGGAGAACCCCTACCATGAACACTGAGAAGGTGGACCCGATGGACGAACTCGACCTCGTCGCCGACCTCAACGCCCAAGACGACGACGGCCTCGGCTGGTCAACGCTCGCCGACGCGCGCGACCCGAGCCGAGTGCGACCCGGAGCGATGCTGCTCGCCGGCAACCAGTACGGCCAGGCCGTCGTGCGCGTCGTCGCGGTCGACGACGACGGCCAAGTGCACTTCTCGATCCTTCCCGGCCCGGTAGCCAAGAACCGCCACCTCCTCGACCACACCGTCGCCTGAGTCAGGACGCTTGCGCGCGGCCATCGATGCCGTGGCGATCACGGCGGCGTCGCGGCCTTCTCGAGTCGGTGGAAGAGGCCGGTAGAGCAGCAGCACTCCCCCTGCTCAGCGGCCATGAACGTGGGGTCGTCAACCCGAAGAAGAGGTCGTGTGAAGACGCGACCGGAGGGAGCCGCTTGCGGCTCCCTCCGGTTCGTGTGAGCTGTCAGGGGGTTCAACCCCCGGGTGTCAGGGTCGGTGGCTCAGGCCGTCATCTGCTTGGCTGGGCGTGCTGACCGGGACCGACGGGGGCACGTCGGCGCCGGGGTGGTCATCGCCAGCCTGGCTCTTGCCGTCGCTGGCCGCGTCGGAGATCTCGGCGCCCTTGTCGACGCCGGTGGCGTCAGTCTCGGTGGCGAGTCCGGAGATCTCCGCACCCTTGCCGCTGTTCTCGTCGCCCTGGCCAGCGTCGTCGGGCGGGATGCTGGTGGGCGTGTGCTCGCCGGCCTTGGAGTGGCCGTCCGAAGCGTCGTTGGGGCTGGGAACCAAATCGATAGCGCCAGCCACGGCCAGGCTACCGACGAGGCTGAGACAGCTCACGGTGACGGCGACCAGGATCCTCTTGGGGGAGCGGACCTTGCGGGGCATCGATGACCTCCGAGATGGGGGGCTGGGGGAGGACGCGATGGCTGTTGCGATGCCCGCCACGGCACGGGACTCGTTCTCGAGCTCGGCCTTCGTTGGCTGTTGGGTCAGAGCGCCGATCACCCGAGCGACGTCCCGATAGGCGGGTGGAGCGTCGTCGGGGGGTAGCGCCTGGCCCATGAGGCCATTGGCCGTGTGCTCGTCGAGGGCGAGTTGGTCCGAGCCGAAGGGGAATCGCAGCATTCGCATCTCAGGAGGAAGAGCGTCGGGTGACGTCATCGCGTTACACCTCTGGGCTGGAGCTCAGGACGCCCGAGCCGCTCGGCCAGGCGCCGCAACCCTCGGTGTTGGAGCACCCGCACCGTTCCGGGGCGCTTTCCGAGGATCGAAGCGACCTGCGTCGCGTCGAGTCCGCCGAGTACGCGCAGCAAGATGACCTCGGCCTGATCGGGTGGCAATGTGCCTACGAGGGCGAGCGCCGCGTCGGTGTCGAGGTTCTGCATCACTGCACTTGCTGCGTCGTCCGGGGTTGCGCTCTCGGGGAGCTGGTCGGGCGCGACTGGTCTCGCCGGTCGTCGCGCGGCGTGACGTCGCCAGTCGAGGAGGCGATGCCGGGCGATCGTGAACAGCCAAGCCCGGAACTCCATCTCGTTGCCGCGGAACCGGTGCAGGTCGCGGGCGGCCTGGAGCCATGTCTCGGACTCGATGTCCTCGGCGGCGCCCGGTTCCACGCCGCGCAAGTACCGCAACAGCGGCGGATGCAGATCACGCCAGAGGACGGCGACTGCCCACTCCTGGCTGTCTTGTGCCGCGGCGAGCAGGTCGCCGAACTCCCAGCCGATCAACTTGCCTCCGGGTTATCTGTTCTTCGGAGCCTGGAAGAGAACCTGAGCAATGCGCGCGGCCAGAAGCGCTCGTTCGTGGCCGCGAGTCGCAGTTGTCATCGAAGTTGTCACCAGTGGAGACGAACTCAGGGCACCTCGGCGCACGCCACGGCACTCTACGCACTGAGCGCCGAACTCAGGACCACGCCGGGTGCCTCAACGGGTCTCGGCGGTGACTTGTCAAGACTCATAACCCGAAGGTCACGGGTTCAAATCCCGCCCCCGCCACCATCGAAGAAGCAGGTCAGGGGCCGGGGGGGAGCCCCCCCCCCCCCCCCCCTCTGCGCGAGGTGGCGCACTTCTAAGCGATCTTCTAACGGGCGCTCTGAGCCGGGCAGGGCTGCGTCTTTGACTGTTCGCGTCGACACCGCTTAACTCGCACCGGGGTTGCACGGTCGAACCGGCTGCGAGCCCAGAACGGATCGAGTCGGCTCGACCATGCCGACAGCTGAGGGGGAACCATGGCGGGAACCACGAAGAAGAGCTTCGACGCACCGGACGAGACACGCAGCCCCGACAAGACGAAGCTCGATGTCGTCGCGTTGGGCTCAAGGAAGGCTGCGCGTGCGACGCTCCAGCCGGGGTGGCGGTGGTCCGAGTGCATCAAGCCGGTCGCCGGGACCGACACGTGTGAAACCCATCACGTCGGCACGGTCGTCTCCGGACAGATGCACGTCGTCCACGACGACGGGTCGGAGATGGACATCGGTGCCGGCGACGCCTATGTGATCGAACCTGGCCATGATGCCTGGGTCGTTGGTGACGAGCCGTTTGTGGGTTTCGAGTTCGACAGCGGCGCTGCGGGTACCTACGCGCGCTAAGTGCAGAACCCAAAGACGTTCGTCAGCCCAGGCCTCTTGGCGACTGAAGGTGCTTGAAGCCACCAGTCCATGACCCGCGCAATCCATGAACCGCGCCCCCCTCGAGCACCCCGACGGGCGCGGTTTCCAGCGCGGCCTGTCACCGAATTTGTCACCAGTGGGGACGAACTCGGGGCACCTGGACGCACGTCTCATAACCCGAAGGTCGTGGGTTCAAATCCCACCCCCGCCATCATCGAAGCAACAGCAGAGGCCCCGAACCACGAGTTCGGGGCCTTCCTGTTGGTGCGAATAGTTGTTGCGGGCTGCTTGACTGGCTGGCGCGAGGGGGTCGGGGATGGTCGAGCTGCCGACAGGGACGGTGACGTTCCTGTTCACCGACATCGCGGAATCGCGGCGGCGCTGGGAGGAAGCGCCGACCGACATGGCCGAGGCGCTGCGTGTGCACGACGCCATCGTGCGGAACGCGATCGAACGCAACGGTGGCTTCGTGTTCGGCACCGGCGGCGACGGGATGCGCGCGGTGTTCTCGACGCCCGCCGAGGCGGCCGCGGCGGCGAGCGAGTCCCAGGAGCAGCTGTACGACCGCGGCGCCGTCGATGTCGCGGTCCGCATGGCCCTGCACACTGCTGAGGCGACCGACCGCGACGGGAGCTACGCCGGCAGCGAGGTGAACCGCGCCGCGCGGTTGCTGTCGCTCGGGCACGGCGGCCAGGTGCTCGTCTCGGACGCGACCGAGGTGCTGCTGCGCAACCGGGTCGCGCTGCGGCCGCTGGGCGAGCACCGGCTCCGCGGCGCGCGCGGCGCAATGTCGGTGCACCAGCTCGTGACCGACGGGCTTCCGGCCGACTTCCCGGTGCTCCAGAGCGTCGACCAGTTCACGGGCAACCTCCCGCAGCAGCGGAGCTCACTGGTCGGTCGCGAGCCGCTGGTCGAGGAGGTCGCCGAGCTCGTGCGGTCGAGCCGTCTCGTCACCCTGACCGGTGTCGGCGGGGTCGGCAAGACGCGACTGGCGCTCGAGGTAGCGGCCGAGCTAGCCGACGAGTTCCCCGATGGCGTGTGGATGGTCGAGCTGGCATCGGTCGGCGACCCGGCGGCCGTCCCGGCCGCGATCGCGGCCGTGCTGGGCGTCACGCCACAGGGCGACGCGCGGCTCATCGATGCGGTGGCCGAGTCGCTCGGCGGTCGGCAGCTGCTCCTCGTCGTCGACAACTGCGAGCACGTCCAGGCCGCGGCGCGCGCGGCCGTCGCGGCGATGCTCGCCCGCTCCGGCGACGTCAAGCTCCTTGCGACGTCGCGAGAGACCCTCGTGTTCGACGAGGAAGCGGCGCTCACCGTCGCGCCGCTGGCACTGGACGGGGGCGTTGCCTCGGATGCAGTCACGTTGTTCGTGGACCGCGCCCGCACCGTCCGGGCCGACTTCGGCTTCGACGAGCCGGAGACCGCGACCGCGGTGATCGAGATCTGCCGAACCCTCGACGGCATCCCACTGGGGATCGAGCTGGCAGCCGCGCGGATGGTGGCCATGAGCGCGGTCGAGGTCAGGGATCGGCTCGCCGACCGGTTCCGCCTGTTGCAGGGCTCGCAGCCGGGGCCGGATCGCCAGCTCACGCTGGGCCACGCCGTGGAGTGGTCCTACGACCTGCTGACCGACGACGAGCGCGAGCTGCTTCGCCAGACGTCGGTGTTCGCGGGTGGCTTCGATCTCACGAGCATCTGCGCGGTGGTCGACGCCGCCGACGACGTCGACGTGCTGCGCCTGCTCGACTCGTTGGTCCGCAAGTCGCTCGTCGTCGCCGACCACAGCGGCACGCGCACCCGGTACGGCCTCTTCGAGACCATCCGCCAGTTCGCGAATGACCGGTTGGCCGAGGCGGGCTCGCTCGAGCCGGCCCGTGATCGCCACGCCGAGTACTTCGCGCGGGAGGCGACGGCTCGGTGGGAGCACTGGGACGGCCCCGGATGGCGCGCCGCGGTCGATTGGGTCGAGGTGGAGCTGGGCAACCTGCGATCGGGCTACCGGTGGAGCGCGGGGCGCGGTGAGCTGGAGGCGGCGACCGACATCGCCGCGCACGCTGCGCTGATGGGCTTCTCGGTGCAGCTGTTCGAGACGCTGGCATGGGCCGAGGAGCTGCTCGAGCCCGCGGCCGCGGCCGATGTGCGCCGGCTCCCTCGCCTCTACACCGCGGCCGGATACGCATGCTTCGCGGGGAGAGCGGAGTCAGCGCGTGCGAACGCACACCGGGCGACCGAACTGGAGGACGACCCCCACTACGACGCGTGCGAACCCGGCTACGCGTCGTTCATCGAGGCGTTGGCGAGCGTGTACTGCGGCGACCTCGACCGCTACGTCGAGCTCACCGGCGCGGTGGCAGAGCGGTACGGGAGCGACCGCGGCTACGCCATCGCCTCCTATGTGGACGGTCTCCAGTCGTGCGGCCAGATCGAGGAGGCGCTCGCGCTCGCCGAGAAATCGATCACGGTGGCACGATCGCTGGGCAACCCCTATTGGATCTCGTACGCGCTCTGGATCACGGGGATGGCGTTCGCCAAGGCCGACGTGCGCCGCGCGTTCGCGGCATGGGACGAGGGCGTCGACTTCGTGCGTGAGCACCGCGTGCAGTTCTTCGAGGGCTTCCTCGCACGCGACGCCGGCCGTCTGCACACCTCCGACGGCGAGCCTGAAACCGCGCTGGTGCTGTTCGCCGAGGCCATCGCCGCGTTTCAGCGCGCGGGCAACGTGCCGCAGCTGATCATCACCCTGGCGAGCGTACCGGCGCTGTTCGAACGGCTCGACCGCCTCGTACCGGCGGCGACGCTGCTCGGCGCGCTGTCGCGCGAGCCGTCGAGCCTGCATCACGTGCCCGAGCTCGGCGAGCTCGGCGACCGGGTCGGCCGCAAGCTCGGCGCGACACGCGCCGCGGAGCTGGAGACGGTGGGTGCCGGGTTCGACCTCGGCGCCGCGGCCGCGTACGCGCGTCGACAGATCGATGTCGCGCGCCGCGACCCGGACCCACGGGCGCGCCAGGCGCGGCCCGGCGGCCTGAGCCGGCGGGAGCTGGAGGTGCTGCGACTCGTGGCCGACGGCCGGACCTCGGGCGAGATCGCCACGCAGCTCTTCATCTCACCGAGGACGGCGGAGCACCACGTGCAGCACATCTACACGAAGATCGGCGTCTCCAGCCGCGCCGCGGCAACCCGTTGGGCCGTCCAGCACCAGGTGGTCGACGGACCCGACGGAGCGTAGGGAGGCCGAGCCCCTTTCATCGGGAAATGGGTAGGTCTACCGATGCCGCAGAGACAGCCGATCCGGAGAATCCCCTGTGACGCCGACCGAACCCGGCTGGCGCGAAGCGGATCCACAGCGATCCATGCACAAAGGGGAACATCCATGATCCTGGCCACGACGACAGTCAAGGACGTCGACCACTTCCTGGACGTCTTCGGCACGAAGGGCGCCGAGAAGCGTGCGCTCCACGGCTCGAAGGGCGCCACCGTGTTCCGCGACCCCACGGAGGACAACCGCGTCTGGGCGCTCTTCGACTGGGATGAGCAGGGCTGGGCCGCCTTCGTCTCCGACCCCGACGTGCCGCCGATCCTCGCGGACGCCGGCCACCTCGGGAAGCCGGAGGCCGCGCTGCTCCTCGGCTCCTACGGGGCATGAGGAGGCCACGATGACCAGCGCGATCAACCGCTCGGCCCGGGTGGGCCTCGTCACCGACCAGACCGGTGCTCTCTCCTTCATGGGCATCGCCAACGTCAACGTCGCCAAGATGGTGATCGACGACATCAATGCACGGGGCGGCCTGCTCGGCCGGCCCATCGAGCTGTTCGTCGAGGACAGCGCGACCGACGACGACGTCGCGGCAGCCGCCGCGGCGAAGCTCGTCGGTGCGGACGTCGACGTCGTCGTCGGTGGCATCTACAGCTCCACTCGCCAGGCCATCAAGGGATCGGTGGTCGACGAGGCGGAGAAGCTCTACCTCTACCCGGAGCAGTACGAGGGTCAGGAGTGTCACCCCCTGATCTTCTGCACCGGTCCGGTGCCCGCCCAGCAGATCGACCCGTTCTTCCCGTGGCTCATGCAGGAGACGGGTGCGAAGACCTTCTATCTGCCGTCGGCCGACTACATCTGGCCGCACACGCTGAACAGGAGGGTCCGTGAAGTCGTGACCGCCCGCGGCGGTGCGATCGTCGGCGAGGAGTACTTCCCGCTCGATCACACCCACTACGAGCACGTGGTCGACGACATCATGGCGAGTGGTGCGGAGGTCGTGTTCAACACGATCGTCCCGCCGGGGCTGACGCCCTTCCTCGAGCAGCTGCACCGTGCGGGGTTCACGCGTCGAGGTGGGACGATCGTCTGCACCTACTTCGACGAGAACTTCCTGAACCTCGTGCCGGCCGAGCAGGTCGAGGGCCTGTACGGGTGCCTCGACTACTACCGCGCGGTCGACGACCCGTTCAGCATCGAGCTCCTCAACCGGTATGAAGCGCGTTACCCGGGGAGCGCGATGTTCACGGCGGGGAGCGCGTGCACGGGCACCTACCGGGCGCTCAAGCTCTGGGCGGCCGCCGTCACCGAAGCGGGGTCGCTCGACCAGGGCGACGTCATCGGAGCGCTCGACCATGCCCGGATCGCGGACGGGCCGGGAGGCCCCGCCGAGATGGTGCCGGGTCAGCACCACGTGCGGATGAACATGTACATCGCCCGGTCGGAGGGCGGCACGTTCAAGGTGGTGGAGAACCTCGGTCACATCGACCCGAAGGAGTGCGAGGTCGGGCGGGCCTGACCGGCTCCACGGTCACCACCGCAAAGCAACCAGACAGCAGGTCAGGGGCCCCGGGCGACGAGCTCGGGGCCTCCCTGCATCTTTGGGTTGCTCGGTTCTCGGGTACGAGGCGCGGTTTGCGAGAATCGGTCCATGGATCTGATGATCGAGGCAAAGGGCCTCACGAAGCGCTTCGGCAAGGTCGAGGCGCTTGCCGGCCTGGACCTGGACGCACCATCCGGATCGGTGATGGCGATCCTCGGTCCGAACGGCGCGGGGAAGACGACGTTCGTCCGCACGATCGCCACGCTGCTCCGTCCGGATGCCGGCGTGCTGCGCGTCGGCGGCGTCGATGTCGCCAAGGACCCCAAGCAGGTGCGACGGTCGATCGGCCTCGCGGGTCAGTTCGCGGCCGTCGAGCCCGCGCTCACGGGCCGCGAGAACCTGCGGATGGTTGCTCGCCTGTTCGGGCACGACCGACGCGCCGGCAACGCCGCGGCCGACGAGGTGCTCGAGCAGCTCGGGCTCTCCGACGCGGGCGACCGGCTCGTGCGCACCTATTCCGGCGGCATGCAGCGCCGACTCGACCTGGGCGCGAGCCTCGTCGGCGCGCCGCGGCTGCTGCTGATGGACGAACCGACGACCGGTCTCGACCCGCGGAGCCGGAACGATCTCTGGCTCAACATCGAGTCGCTCGCCAAGGGCGGCACCGACGTCCTGCTCACGACGCAGTACTTGGATGAAGCGGACCGCCTCGCCGACAAGATCGCGATCATCGACCACGGTCGGCTCATCGCCTCGGGGACGAGCAACGAGCTCAAGTCGCAGATGGGTCGCGACGTGATCGACGTGCGTCCCTCCGACAACGCCGACCTGGAACGCGCGGCACAGGCGCTCGGCGCCGAGGCGACCGTCGACGCCGCCCGCTCGCGGGTCTCGCGCCCCGTGACCCAAGGCGCCGATGAGCTCGTTGCCGCGGTCCAGGCGCTCGGCAACGCCGGGATCGCGCTCGACGACATCTCAATGCGGCGGCCGACACTCGACGACGTCTTCTTGACGCTGACCGGTCACACGGCTGACGCCGAAGCGGACGACGAGTCCGAGGGCGAATCCGGGCCCGCCGTCGGGGAGGTGTCGCCATGACCGTCACGGCTCCGACGTCGACCGCGAGCTGGCTCACCATCGCTACCACGGTCGCGGCGCGGACGATCGTCAAGATCCTCCGCACGCCCCAGATCGTCGGCATCGCGATCGTGCAGAGCATCGTGTTCCTTCTCATGTTCCGGTACGTGCTCGGTGGCGCGATCGGCGTGAAGGGCGTTTCGTACGTCGATTTCCTCGTGCCTGGCTTCGTCGTGGCGGGCTTGCTGTTCACGGCGGGCGGATCGGCGGTCGCCGTCGCCGAGGATGCGGCATCCGGCCTGTACGACAGGTTCCGCTCCCTTCCCATCTCGGACACCGCCGTGCTGATCGGGCGCGCCATCGCCGACGCCGCGCTGATGGTGCTGGTCGGCCTTGTCACCCTCGGCGTCGGCTTCCTCGTCGGCTTCGGGATCGATGCCAGCGCGCTCGACGTGCTCCTCGCAGTCGGGCTCCTCGTCGTCTACGCGCTCGGCGTCGCCGGGGTCTTCGTGTGGCTCGGGCTCGTCAGCGGCGGCGCGCAGGCGGCGCAAGGGCTGAGCATCCTCGCCGTTCCGTTTTCGTTCGTGTCGAGCGCGTTCGTGCCGGTGAAGTCGATGCCGGACGTGCTCGAGGCCTTTGCCGACTGGCAGCCGCTGACCTTCATGGTGAACTCCTGGCGCGGCCTGCTGCTCGGCGACTCCGCGATCGCAAGCTTCGAGCACAGCCTCGACTACTACGTCATCGGCTCAGTGGCGTGGGCGGTCGGGCTCGCCATCGTCATCGCCCCGCTCGCAATGAGGGCCTACCGCAAGCGTTGACGCGCCAGCGGTCGCTGGCGAACGTCACACTCGTCGACCGGTGAAGGCGATCAGCTGGACGAGCGGCGATGCGCCGACGGGTGGGTCGACCGCCGCGGCGAAGGTGTCGCCGTCGCGCATGTCTTCCGAGATGGCCTGATGCGCGAACGCGTCGACCTCCGCCACGAGGTTCGCGGGCGGGTCGTAGGCCTGGCCGGTGGCGGTGGCGATGTCCCATGCGTGCACGAGGCCGTCGAGGGCCACGAACCGCGCGAACGTGTCTCCAGGTACCTCGCCGAACGGCGCCTTGATGGTGCGGTCGAGCGCCCCGGGGCTGCGGACTGCTGCTTGGAGGTCGGTCATCGCCACCGGGAAGGCGGACACGACGTCCCCCTGGGAAGACGGTTCACTCGGCGCGTCGCCGCGGAATGCCGCCGCGAAGATCGTTGCTCCGCCGACCATGTGCCCGAGGACATCGCGCACGGCGAACGCGGCGCACGGCGTCGGGGCATCGAGCTGGGCGTCATCGAGCGACGCCACCATCGCCGTCAGCAGCGGCAGGACGGTGTCGAGCTGGTCGCGTGGATCCATCGGGGCTCCTTCGATCTTCCTCGGTAGGTGGTCGGTAGCAAGCACTGCCGCCTCTCGGTCGCGGCCGTGCCGGATGAGATGGGTCAGCTCCTCGTCCCACGAGGGCTGGAGCCGGCGACGCTCGGACATTCGTTGATTGTCGGCCAGTCAAACGCCCCCCGCATCCCCTGCTTTCACCAACGTGATCCGGATCGCGATGGTGCATTTGACCCACGTCGGTCGCCCTCGCGGACGACCCAACGCCACTGGCCGCCCACGCGCAGGTCAACCTCACAGACGAGCCACTCCGACGTGTCGAAGCCCCACCAGCGCCTGACGAGCTCGGGCGTGGTCCACGCCTTGAAGACCATCGCGGCCGGGGCGTCGAAGACGCGGGTGATGAGGATCTCGGTATCCGACGGCAGGGCGACCACGGCGGAGCCGTGGCGGTTGCTGACGGTGTCGTTGCTGCTCATGGTGCTCTCTCCTCGGTTTGGAGCTCGGCGAGCAGGTCGTCGAGCCGGTCGAGACGGGCGTTCCAGGTGCGCTCGAACGTGCGCACCCAGTCGTGGACGGGCTTCAGCGCCGGGCCGTTGACCCGGTACCAGCGACGCCGGCCGTCCGCACGGACGAGCACGAGACCGACCGTCCGCAGCACGGCGAGGTGCTTGGACACCTGCGGCTGGCTGAGGCCGAGCCGGTCGACGAGCTCGCCGACCGTTGCCTCCTCGGCGCCCAAGGCGTCGAGGAGGTCGCGTCGACTCGCCTCGGCGACGGCGTTGAACGCATCGGTCGTCGTCGGCGTGCGAGCCATGGGGAGATCATATGCTGATATCGGAATATGTCGACCCTACCCGATGTGTTGCCAGATGTCGGGCTGTGAGTCGTCGACGTCCGTGAACCCGTATTCGTGTGCGAGCTGGGCCGAGCTGACCGATTGCTGGTTCCAACGGGTTCGGTCGGGATCCGATGCCATTGCAACGACCGCGCGCCCGACGTAGCGCGGCGACTCCGAGTGCACGAAGTCGGGTGGGGTGGCGGCGTCGCGCCAGTTCTCCTCGGTGGTGTCGAAGATGTCGAGCATCAGCTCCGACCGAAGCCAGCCCGGCGTGATCGCGACCGCGGTCGCGCCGTGGCGTTCCAGCTCATGGCCCTGCGAGAAGGCCAACCGGTTCACCGCAACCTTGGCCAGGTCGTAGTACACCGAGATGCGGTACCGCGTCGCGTTGTAGTCGAGGGTTCCGTCCGTCACCTCCACGAGCAGGCCGCCGGGCTGGTCGATGAGGAGCGGGAGGAGGTGATGCGACGTGATGAGGTGGGTGTCGATGGCGAGCCGCAGGATGCGCAGGCCGTTCTGGAGGTCGTGCTCCCAAATGGGGGTGTCCCATTCATCGGGGCCCCCCTTCAGCAGCTCGGCACCCCAGATGTCGTTGACGAGCACGTCGATATGTCCATGGTCGTCGCGGATCTGCTCGGCGAGCTTCTTCACCTGGTCGGCGTCGAGATGATCGACCGCGATCGCGACGCCAATGCCCCCGAGGTTGGTGACGAGCTCGGCGGTCTCTTCGATGGTCTCGCTTCGGTCGTAATCGGATTGGAGTGATCCCTTACGACTGGTGCGACCCGTGCACACCACCGTTGCGCCCGCTTCGCCCAACGCCGCAGCGATGCCACGCCCGGCGCCGCGCGTCGCCCCCGCAACGACGGCAACGCGACCGCGCAGGGCGTCTCGATCAGGCGACCATTCCATGCCTCAAGTCTGCCCACTCTTCCCTGAGGAACCAACGGCCGGCGCCCTGCACGCGATCCCGCCACGCGAGACTGCGTGGGTCGCGAGTTTTCGCGATCCCACGCAGCCCCGGTGGATGGTGAGTCGTCGTTGCCTCAGCCGGTGAGCTTGGGTGTCGCCAGAACCGGGATGGCAGGCGCGCCACCCGTCCCCGTGCCACCAGTCCCCGTGCCGCCGGTGGGCGTGCCGCCGGTGGGGGTGCCTGTCGGCGTTCCACCGGTGACGTCGGTATCGGTGACGATGTTGGTGATCGTGGTCGTACAGCTCACCCTGCCGCCGCCACCGTCCGCGGAATCCTCATTGCACTGATTCACCGTTACGGGCAGGCTCGAGCTCGACGTGCCCGAGGCCGAACAATGTGAGAACTCGGGAGCGAAAGTCACGAGACCGCCACCATTGCCCGTGCGATTGTTGCATTGGAAGATCGTGGCACCTCCCGCGTTCGAGACCGGGCTGCAGGTGTGTGGCGCAGTGCCGAGACCGTCGGGCTGATTGTTGTTGCACTGGTTGACGGTCGCCGTTGTCGCGGCTTGTGCCCCGCTCACGGCGATGTTGTTGATGATGTTGACGTGACACCGCAGGGTCCCGCCGCCGCCACGTGCGGAGGTGTTGCACTGGTTCACCGAGGTCACGATGTCCGTCGAGGTCAAGACGGTCGTAGCGCCGAGGTGATTGGTGGTCGTGATGACCGAGCCGGTTGTGCTCGGGCTGTCGGTCAGCGTGTTGATGACCGCGACGTCACAGTCCACGGTCAGACCAGGCGTGTTGTAGACGTTGTTGCACTGGTTCACCGAGATCGGCGCGGCCGAAGCCGGCTTCGTGGTGGACTCGAGCGCTACCGCGCTGAACCCGACGGCAAGCAGAATCGAGGCGAACAGGCTCGTCAGGAGTCGGACGCGCTTGGGCCCGCGACGAGGTTCATTGATGGGACCGTTCATGATCAACACTCCTTCTCGCTGGGAGCGTTGAGGGCAGGGTCTAGGTCCCCGAGACGTCACCGGGTCGGTGACATGGCCGCATCGATGGAACTCACGTCCCATCAAGTTGAGCGCTCTATCCCAGGGTTATCGGCCGGCACGTCACGAGACTTGAGCCGGCTTACGCACTCCTGGCGAATCGGGCATGCGCAACAGATGGCGAGCTGAGGAACTCGACGCACTCGTAGCCGACGGGTCCGCCGTCGAGGTGGTCGAAGAGCCGCTCGCCGCTTCCCAGCAGGATCGGCACGAACGCGAGGTGCATCTCGTCGATCAGGCCCGCACCGAGGTACTGCTGAATGGTGGCGGCACCGCCGCCGATCCGCACGTCGTTGCCGTCGGCCGCGTCCAATGCTTGCTCGAGTGCCGCATCGATGCCGGCCTCGACGAAGTGGAACGTGGTCCCGCCCTCCATCGTGATCGCCGCTCGCGGGTGGTGGGTGAGCACGAACACCGGGTGGTGGTACGGCGGTGTGTCGCCCCACCAACCCGTCCAGCTCTCGTCGCCCCATGAGCCACGGATCGGGCCGAACATGTTGCGCCCCATGATGGTGGCGCCGATGCCTTCGTCGCCCCGCGCGATGAAGTCGTCATCGATGCCTGGTTCGCCACCATCCATGCCTTGCATCTTGCGGAACGCGCGGGTCGCGAACGCCCATTCGTGCAGTCCCCGGCCGCCCACACCGAGCGGGTTGTCGACGTCCTGATCCGGCCCGGCCGCGTATCCGTCGAGTGACACCGCGAAGTTGTGCACGCGCAGCTTTGGCATTGCTCCTCCTCTCCCTGGTGACAGCTCAGAGCTCCGCCTGCACTGTTTCCTCGGGCTGACCTTTGAGTGTCCGAGTCTCGTGTCCGTTCGGCAGGCGCGGGACTGGACTCAGACCAGCCGGCGGTGGCGTCGGAACCAGAGGCCGGCACCACCGAGCGCGACGACCAGGCCGCCGGCGACGATGACGCCAACAGGGGAGTTGCCGTCGTCACCGGCTTGGATGTTGGGGCGACCCCCGCGCTTGGGCCCGCTCGTTTGCTCGCTCGATGCGCCGTTGTTGTTGGGCGAACGTGTCGACGTGGTGGTGACCTCTGTGCCGGCGGGCGCGGGCGTGCCGTCGGGGCTCGTCTCCGTGGTCGCGCCTACGCCCGAGAAGCCGGACGGGTTCGACGGTGACGTCGGCGCGGGCGGGGGTGACGCGCACCCGGCCGTGTCACAGAACGAGTGGTACGGCGGTGGCTGTCCGGTCCCGTAGGCCCAACCCTCCACCGAGCCGTTGCTCACCGGACTGCTGCCCGCGGCGGAGCCGGCGTACTGCCAGCTGCTCGATCCCGGCGGCGACTTCCAGTACGACCAGTACTTGCCTGTCGTCTCACCGAGACACTCGCCAGGAACCGCGGGGTTCCCGACGCCGTTGATCTTGCACACCGCGGTGCCCTGCCCCGAGTACCCGATCGTCTCGACGCTCGCGACCATCTGGAGCGCCTGGAGCCCGTTGATCGTGCCGCTGAACGAGATCGTGCGAGGGCTGTCGTTGCCGATCACGATCACGGCACGACTCGACGCGGCGTGCGCGACCGGTGCTGGTGCGATTGCGGTCGCGCTGGTGAAGATCGCCAGCGCCACCGCTGTCGCCGCGACGGCGCGCCGAAGCACGCGACTCCTCATCCGGTCAACCTCGGATCCGCGATGACTGCGGTCGGGACCCCAGGCGCGGCGGCCGGACTGACGACCGCCGGTCCGCTGGGGTCGAGGATGACACCGTTCGTGGTGTCGTCATCATCCCCGGGACCGTGGTCGGTCAGGGTCAGCGTGATGACGTTCCCGGCGAAGGCCGCGTGGTCGGTGAAGTCCTGCCACGCGCCGTCATGGAGCTTGAAGTAGCGGGTCAGCGCGGGTCCGCCGTGGAGCGTGAGCTCCACCTGCACGGTGCCACCGGGCGTCACGCCGAGGACGAGGAAGGTCACGAGCCCGCGCGGGAACGTGGCGCCGGTCGGGGGAGCCGGAGAGCCGGGCGCAGCGCTCGCGGTGACGCTGCCGAGGCTGCCACCGGACGGCACTTCCAGCGTCAGGTAGCCACCGCTCGCGCCAGGCAGCGAGGCGACATTCGCCTGCTCGGCATCGGGGATGCCATCGTCGTTGCCGTCGCCGCCGTTCGGCGCGCCCCACTCGACCGCATCAGTCACGCCGTCAGCGTCGGTGCACGTGAGTGGCGACACCGACGTCGCGCGCGGGACCTCGACGCGCACGAGTCCCTGGATTGCCTGCGAGGTCGCGAACGTGTTGATGCCGAAGCCGTCGTTCGGGCTCGCGATGCGCCCGTCGGGCTGCTGCTGCGCGGCGAGGAAGGCATCACCGGCCGGGAGGAACGTCAGCCGCCCCGCAACGCCGAGCGCGAGCAAAGCGAGCGCGGTCGAGTTCGGATCGTCGGTGCCGAACGACTGCCACGCGCCCGTGCCCTGCTGGGCGGATTCGAGATAGTCGAGACCCAGCTCGACGTTGGCATCCGACGTGGTGCTGTCGTCGTCTTCGAGCAGGGTGAGGATGGCCGTGGCGGTCGTGTCGATGTCACCACCGGTGCCGGTGGCATCGCCGTCGAAGGACCACGATCCGTCCGACTTCTGTGACGCGTCGATCTGCGTGATCGTCGCGTCGGGAACGTCGCTGGCGCCCGCGGTCAGCGCATAGGCGCGGCCCGCCGTCAGGATCGAGTTGAAGGCGAACAGCGAGAAGCCGAACCGCCCGTCGACCCCGGGCGCTCCGAGCACGGTCACGAGGTTCGTGGTTCCGCCGTCGCATTTGGGATCGAAGGACGTGGCGTCGATCCCGAGTGGGTTCGTCACCTGCACGATGACCTTTGCCGCCTGGCCTTTGGTGATCGGGGTGTCGGCGAGGTCATCGAACGCCTCGAGTGGGCTGTTGTCCGAGCCGCCGAAGCGGGTGGCCGCGACCTCCGCCATCGCGGCGTCGGCGTCCCACGAGCCCCCCGGCTGTGCGGCCGACGCGATGGCGAACGTCGCGTCGGATGTCTCGAAGCCGGGGAAGTTCGCGACTTCGAAGCCCCCATCGGCTTCTTGTTGCGTCCGCAGCCAGGCGAGCGCCTGGTTGACGGTTGCTGACGCGCCGAGGGTTGGTGTGCCGATGAGCAATGCGAATGTTGCGAAAAGTGAAGCAAGCGCGACGAACGACACCGCGCGACGCGAGATGCCAGCCATGACCTTCCTCCGCCAGCCCCTGGTCCACGAGGGCCGTATCGCGACCACCCCGAAGGGCGGCGTCCCCATTGGGAGCGCCGGTGGCCCGGCGGACGGCGGCGGGTAGCCTGGCTTGCGGAGTGCGAACGCCGGTTGTCCGGCGGCCGCAGCGCCGCTCACAGTTGCGGGTCAGCGTCGGTCTCGCACCGACTTCCCCCGTCCCCGGCGTGCCGGGAACCACACGCAGCATCCGGGCTGCGCGTGACCGCTGTCAGAGATGACCGTACCCACGATGCCCGAGCCGTCGCAAACGTCTGCGCACACGGAACGTCCGTGGCACGCGGTCACGTGGTTGTGCTGGGCACTGGCTGGCACGACCGCGATCCAGCTCGCAGACAATCCGCTCTACGTGCTGGTCGTGATCGGCGTGGCGTGGGTCGTGGTGTCCGCCCACGGGCGCGAAGGCCCGTTCGCTCGGGCGTTCCCCTGGCTGGTGGGGTTGGCGGCCGCCTTTGGCGTGCTTCGGGTCGTCCTGACCGCGGCCACGACCCACGGTGGCTCGGACGTGCTGTTCACGACGCCTTCGTTCACGCTTCCTGAAGTCCTCGGTGGCTTCACGGTCGGCGGAACGGTCGAGACCCCCGTGGTCGTCCATGCCGCCGCCGAGGGCCTGGTGATCGTGGGCATCGTTGCCGTCTTCGCCGCGTTCAACGCCGTCGTCTCGCACTACGAGCTCGTGCAGACCGCGCCGCGGGCATTCCACGAGCTGGGGCTCGTCGTCGTTGTGGCACTCGCGTTCGTCCCATCGATCATCACCGCCGCGCACGATGTCGGTGAGGCGGATCGAGCTCGAACCGGGGGGCGCGTCGTGCGTCGGGGACGGCTCCTCCGGCGACTCGTGCCCGTGTTGGAGAGTGGGCTGGAACGGGCGATCACGCTCTCGGAATCGCTCGACTCGCGCGGTTTCGCCCACCGGGGGCCGTCGGCTCGCGAGCGCGGTGCCGGCTGGTTCGGCGCGCTGGCGCTGCTCTCGCTCGGCGCAGGGTTCGTCGCGCTGATCGCCCGCGAAGGGACCATCGCGCTCCTCCTCGCGATCGCTGGCGCGGTGGGTGTCGGCGTTGCGGTCCTGCTCGTGTCGGGCTCGTCCGAACGAGTTCGCTACCGCCGCCGTCGGATCGCCACCGCTGATTGGGTCTGCATCGCGGTCGTGATCGCGGCGCCGGTCCTGCTCGGCGTCGTGAGCCTGGTTGGTGACAGCACCCTGCTGTGGCCGACCGATCCATTGGGCTGGCCGACGTTGCACGTGCTCCCGGTGCTGGCATTGCTGGCGCTCGTGGTGCCGTGCATGCGAGCGCCGTCGACCAGCAGCGTGGTCGCGGCGCCACGGGTGACGGCGCGCGCTGCCGCGGAGGCCGCATGAGCGCGATCGCCTATAGCGCGGTTTCGTTCGCATACCCGGACAGCGACCTCGCGCTCCAGGACGTGACCCTCGAAGTCGCGCCGGGAGAGATCCTGCTCGTGGTGGGCAGCTCGGGCTCCGGGAAGAGCACCTTGTTGCGGTGCGCGAATGGTCTCGTGCCTCACTCGTCCGGCGGTCGATTCTCGGGTGACGTCATCGCATTCGGTCGCAGCACCCGATCGCATCACCCGCGGGAGCTGGCCGACGTCGTTGGCTTCGTCGGTCAAGATCCAGAGGCTCAGTTCGTCGTCGACCAGGTCGAGCACGACATCGCGTTCGTGCTCGAGAACCTGGGTGTGCCCGAATCCGCGATGCGCCGACGCGTGGAAGAGACGCTCGACGCACTCGGCATCGCGCACCTGCGGGACCGGTCGCCGTCGACGCTGTCGGGCGGGGAGCGCCAACGCGCGGCGATCGCCGGTGCCCTTGCCGCAGCGCCGAGTGCCCTCGTGCTCGACGAGCCGACCTCACAGCTCGATCCGCAGGGCGCCGACGACGTCCTTGCCGCGGTGTCGCGGCTCAACGCTGATCTCGGCACGACGGTCGTGTTCGCCGAGCACAGACTTGAACGCGCAGCACCGCTCGCCGATCGCGCGGTGATCGTCGATGGTGGGCACGCCGCACCGCCGGCCCCAACCCGCTCGGTCCTGGCTGGCTATGAGGGCGCCCCGAGTGTCACCCGCCTCGGGCGGCTGGTCGGATGGGATCCGCTGCCACTCACCGTCCGCGAGGCCCGGGCGGCCGCGGCCGCGCACCCATTGCTCGGAACGGCCGGGCCCGAACCAGCTGCCAGCGCGCGCGGAGATGTGCTGGTTCGCGCGAACGGTTTGAGCGTGAGCCTCGGCAGCACCCAGGCGTTGCGCGACGCGTCGCTCGATGTGTGCGAGGGGGAGGTCATCGCGCTCCTCGGGCGCAACGGCGCGGGCAAGACCACGTTGCTGCGTGCGCTCGCACGCTTGGTGAAAGCGGACCGGGGCAGCGTGGAAGGTTCGGCCACGGTCGGGTACGTGCCGCAGGACCCGGGGAGCATGCTCTTCGCTCCTACGGTGCGCCGCGAGGTGACCGAGACGCTGCGTCTCCTCGGCCAGCGCGACGACGGCGCCGTGGACGCCTGGCTCGATCGACTTGGCATCGGTCATCTGGCGGAGCACCACCCGCGCTCGCTCGCGGGAGGAGAACGTCAGCGGATCGCGATTGCTGCCGTCGCGGTGGGGGGCGCGAGCGTGTTGCTGCTCGACGAGCCCACTCGGGGCATGGACGCGGCGTCGCGCAGTGCGCTCGAGCACGCGGTGAAGGAGCACGCCGAAAAGGGTGGCGCCGTCATCCTCGCGACGCACGACATCGAGCTCGCCGCCCTGTGCGCGACGCGCGCCATTGTCCTCGGCGATGGTGAGGTGATCGCCGAAGGACCGGCGCGAGCCGTGCTCGCCGGCTCGCTGTACGCGCCGCAAGTGCTGCGGGTCCTGCCGCCGTTCCTGACCGTGGCCGACGTTGCGGCCGCGCTGGCACGGGAGTCCTCGTGAACACCACGTCGCAGCGCGTGCCGACCGCGATGGTCTACGTGCTCATGGTCGTCGTGGGCGTCGCGGCATTCCTATATCCGTTCTGGTTCCCGTCCAACGCATTCCCCGGCAGCGCACACGCCGGCGACGCGCCGCTCTGGGCCGCGGCGATCGGGGCCCTCGTCGTGGGGGCCGTCTCGCTCGAAGTGCGACGCGGGACCATGAACGGCGCGGTCGTGGCTGTGCTCGGCGTGCTCGGCGCGAGCGCCGCGCTGCTGCGCCTCATTGACCTGCCTGGCAACAACGCGGGCATTTTCTTCCTCGTCATCCTCGGCGGCGTCGCCTTCGGTCCTCGGTTCGGTGTGCTCCTCGGCATCACCGCGATGGCGACGTCGGCCGTCATCACCGGCGGCATCGGACCGTGGCTGCCGTTCCAGATGCTCGCCCTTTCGTGGATGGGTGGGACCGCCGGGCTCCTCGGTCGGTGGTCTGCTCGCCTCCCGGCGCGAGTCGAGGTCCTCGTGGTCGCCGGCTTCGGGTGGTGCTGGGGCTTCGCGTACGGCGCGGTGATGAACCTTTGGTCGTGGCCGTTCCTCCAGGGCGACGGCGACACGCTGTGGCGCCCCGGCCTCGGCGTGGGGCGGACCGCCGAGCACTATTGGGCGTACTACGTCGCCACGTCGTTCGGATGGGACGCCGCGGGCGCGCTGTGCAACGCCATCCTCCTGCTCGTCACCGGTTCCGCGCTCCTGCGCACACTCAGGCGCTTCGCGCACCGACTCGAGCCAGTCGTCGAGCTCGTGCCCACGACCTGAACCGGGCGGCTCCGTGACTCAGACGTGCAGCATCTCGTCGTCGATGGCCGCGGCTCGCTCGTACGCTCGAGCGAGACGATCGCGTGCCTCGTCGATCTGAGACTGGGTGAGAATCTCGACGACCAAGAGCTGTCGGACCGCATCACTCGCTTCGCAAAGCTCACGGTGCGCGGCAACAACCTTCTCGCGTTCAATCACAGCCTCAATCTACCTTGTTCTCGTTCGAACGTTCTCCGCGACCTCACGACGTGCGAAAATTCCGGTGGTACGCTGAGTATGTGCTGACGCAATGCGAGATCGATGGTTGCGTCAATGACGCGCAAGGAAAGTTGACCACGAGCGGCTACGAGCTCTGCTCCGACCATTATCAGCAATGGACGACGAACAACATGTTCGTCGTCGAGGATGACGGTAAGGTCGTTCTCAAGTAGCGCGTTTCGCTCGTTCGTTGAGCCTCACCTAGCCTGGGCTCCATGTGCCGAAACATCACGGAACTCAGGGGACTCGAACCGCCGGCGACGCGTGAGGAGGTCGAGGCTGCCGCTCGCCAGTTCGTGCGCAAGGTCAGCGGGATCACCCGACCCCGGGCCGAGATCGCCGAAGATCTCGACCGGGTCGCGCTCGACATCGCCGCCATGATCGAACCGCTCCTCGACCGGCTCCCTCCACGTCGTCAGCCACCGAAGACCATCCCGCCCCTGCGGCGTCCGGAAGTCCGCCAGCGGATGGGGCTCGCACCGCTCAGCTGACGCTGCGCTGGCGCGGTCACGAACGCAGGCCGCCCACCCGCCGCTCGACGGCTGCCGCGAAGCGGTCAGCCGCCGCCGACGCGTACGCGACGAAGTACGACGGCTCCGCCAGCTCGACCTCGAGAATCCGGGGATGCCCATCGGTGCCGGGCACGAGGTCCACGCGGCCGTAGAGCAGCTCGCTCCCACCGCAGGCCGTGATCGTGGCTTCTCCCACCCGCCGTTCCTCGGCGCTGGGCTCGCGCGCGGCGATCTCCTCGGGCGCGAAGAACTCATCGGTCGGCGCTGCATCGCGTTCGAGGATCGGTCCCTTGCGAAAGCCATGCGAGAAGGATCCGTCGAAGTAGACGAGGCCGGTCTCTCCGAGCGTGGCGATCCCTGCCTGATAAGGCTGGACCATCACGGCACGGTGCCGTTCGAGCAGGTCGCGCACGTGGAGCTCGGCTGCACGAGGATCGGAGTGGCGCGCGGTGTCCTTGGAGCCTGCCGAGATCACCGGTTTGACCACGACGTCGCCGCGCCGCTCCGAGAGGTCCGGAGCGTCGCCGCCCGGTTCGTAGAACTCGGTCGGCACAACCGGCAAGCCTCGGGCGGCGAGATCGGCGAGGTAGTGCTTGTCGGTGTTCCAACGCACGACACTCGGATCGTTCAGCACGGGTGTGCGTGCGGCCGTTGCATCGAGCCAGCGCAAGAACTCGTCGTATCGGGGGACGTAGTCCCACGGCGACCGGAGGACCACCAAGTCGTACGCGCCCCACTCCACGGTTTGGTCATCCCAGCAGGGCGAATCGGGCTCCAGGTGACGGCTGATGAGCGCGTCGAGCAGCGGATCGAGATCTTCGTCGGTGCCCAGGGCAGCCCTTGCCGTCACCAACGCGACGCGAGACATCGCAGAAGGCTACGGTGCGGCGCGCGTGACGCTGACACCCGAGGTGCTCCGAGCGC